>JAZSPQ010000080.1:0-2489 GCA_045537485.1 Acutalibacteraceae bacterium
TCTGTGGGCGGCGGTATTCCTATTATCAGACCTATCAGCCGTTGCCTTGCAGGCAATAAAATCAGCGAAATTGCAGGTATCCTCAACGGCACATCAAATTTCATTCTGACTAAAATGATAGTGGAGGGTATGAGCTTTGACGATGCCCTCAGGCTTGCACAGGAGCTGGGCTATGCGGAAAAGGATCCCACAGCCGATGTTGAAGGCATCGACGCAATGAGAAAAATCTGTATCCTTGCTTCCCTTGCCTTCGGAAGTCACGTTTATCCCGACGGCGTTTATTCAGAGGGTATTTCAAAAATCACTCTGAGCGACGTGGCATATGCCGACAGCGCGGACTGTGTTATCAAGCTTATTGCAAAAACAAAAAGAATTGAAGAGAAGAAAATTCTTGTTATGGTTTCGCCCTGTCTCATTTCAAAGGAGAGTATGCTCGCAGGTGTTAACGATGTTTTCAATGCCTGTCTTGTAAGAGGCGATGCAACCGGTGATGTGCTTATGTACGGTAAGGGTGCAGGTAAGCTTGCAACGGCCTCTGCAGTTGTGGGTGACGTTATCGACTGCGCCGCAAACGACGAAAAGCGCAAGTTCTTCGGTTGGGAAAAGGCAGGGGAAAACAGCCTCGTTTCTCATCTTGATGTTGAGACTGCCCTTTACGTCAGAGCCGAGGGTACTGATAAAAAGGCTGTTGAAGAAGCTTTCGGTGAAGTTAAGTACCTCACCTACGAGGGCTGCGACGAAAACGAAATTGCTTTCATAACAGGCACTGCAAAGGAAGCAGAACTTACAGGTAAGCTCGAAAAGGCGGGTATAAAGGTGCTCAGCCTCATAAGAGTTGCCGATTATTGATAAAGTTTGTATCGGGAGGATATAATATGGCACTTATAGTTCAGAAATTCGGAGGCTCTTCTGTTGCTAACGCAGAAAGAGTGTTCAATGTGGCCAATATAATAACAGATACCTATAAAAAGGGTAACAGTGTGGTGGTTGTTGTTTCCGCTCAGGGCGACACAACAGACGACCTTATCGAAAAGGCGGCGGAAATCAATCCCCGCGCATCAAAAAGAGAAATGGATATGCTTTTAACAGCAGGCGAACAGATTTCTATCTCGCTTCTTGCCATGGCGATTGAAAGTCTCGGTTATCCTGTTATTTCTCTTCTCGGCTGGCAGGCAGGCTTTAAGACAAATTCAGCCTACGGCACAGCCCGTATTCAGGAAATCAAAACAGAAAGACTCCAGAAGGAGCTTGACAGCAAAAAAATCGTTATCGTTGCAGGCTTCCAGGGTCTTAACAAGTACGACGATATGACAACCCTCGGAAGAGGCGGCTCAGACACAAGCGCAGTTGCTATTGCCGCCGCACTTCACGCAGACCGCTGTCAGATTTTCACTGATGTAACAGGCGTTTTCACCGCTGACCCCAGAAAGATTGAAAACGCACAGAAGCTCAAGGACATCACCTATGATGAGATGCTTGAATTTGCAACTCTGGGTGCACAGGTTCTTAACAACCGTTCGGTGGAAATGGCAAAGAAATACAATGTTGAATTAGAGGTTCTTTCAAGCCTTGTAAGAGAAGAGGGAACCATAGTCAGGGAGGTAGCAAATATGGAAAAAATGTTAATCAGAGGCGTAACAAAGGATACAGACGTAGCAAGAATTTCAGTTGTAGGTATGAAGGATATTCCCGGTAATGCATTCAAGATGTTCTCAAGACTTGCTCAGAAGGGCATCAACATCGATGTTATTCTTCAGTCTGTAGGCCGTGACGGCACAAAGGATATTTCCTTCACCTGTGCAAAGGGCAATGCAGATGACGCAGTGGCAATCCTCAAGGAAATCTTTGATATGGAGGGTGCCGTTGTTTCATCAGACACAACAGTTGCTAAGGTTTCAATCGTAGGTGCAGGTATGCAGTCACATTCAGGCACAGCATCAAAGATGTTCGGCGCTCTTTACGAGGCAGGCATCAACATCAATATGATTTCCACAAGTGAAATCACAATTTCCGTACTCATCGACAAGGAATATGCTGACAAGGCAGTTTCAGCAGTACACAAGGCATTCTTTGGCTAAGCAAAAAGCACCGCTTCGAGCGGTGCTTTTTTAATGCGCGATTCGCAATGCGCAATTCGCAATCGCGGGGAACGACCCGGTAACGGTAAGTCTCTGCCCGCCAATCTTGCCGTCCCTGAAAGGGAAGGTGGCGGCGTAGCCGTCGGAAGGGTCTATCAAACTGACCATTACCTCTTACCTGACTGTTAAAGCTTCTGTTTTCTCATTTTTTTGTTTCAATAAGCTTCTTCCGTGGATAGACCCCTCAGTCACCTCCCCTTTCAGGAGAGCCTTTTTTGCCTCTCCTGAAAGGAGAGGTGGCAGTCCGTAAGGACTGACGGAGAGGTTGTGATTGTTCTGCAACTCTTTGAGAAAAGTGACACTAAGTGACGGACAGCGTATCTTGCCGTCCCTGAAAGGGAAGGTGGCGGC
>JAZSPQ010000066.1:0-16273 GCA_045537485.1 Acutalibacteraceae bacterium
TTCCCGTTATTGCCATAGGGGTACCCACCGTGGTTGACGGCGTTACCATGACTCTCGATTTCTTAGAAAAAACAGGGCTTGAAATAGATGAAAAAATAAAAAGAGACTATCTGAAAAACGAAAAGGGTATGATGGTCACACCCAAGGAAATAGACAATGTTATTTCAAGAGCGGCAACCTTTATTTCTATGGGCATAAACAAAGCTATGCAGCCTGATATTCCCACTGAGGATATCTTTGCGATTATGGCTTAAGGGTATTTTTGAAGCTAAGAAAGAATAAATATGAATAAAGTAAAAAAGTTAGGCGGGAAAAATATGAAAAGAAAAAAGAGCTTGATTATAAGAATAACAGCAGTTTCCGTTGCAGTGGCATTAAGCTTTACAATGCTTAATTTTTTTCACAAGTCCCTGAAAGCCTTTATGATAGAAGCAGCCGTTCTTTCGGCGAAAGCCTATCTTCCGGCGGAAGGCTTTTTCAAAGCAGAGGTCGGCACACCGACAGTAGCTACAACCGAAAAAGCCACAATCCCCTCAACGCAGAAAAGTGAAGAGCTTACAGCGGTTTCAGGGCAGATAAACAGCGAAAAAGCCGAAGAGACCAATCGTGACCTGACAAAAACAGACGAGGATATAGAAAAGCTTATCAAAAAAGCAGAAGCTGCATCCGAAAAGGACAAAAAAGACGGCAACATTTCTGAATACAAATATGTAAAAGACGGAGTTACGGACACATACGGAAAAATCAGAGTGAAAAATGTTAACGAAACAGATATAGACATTGAAGCAAAGCTTCAAGAATCGCTTGACCTTAGTGTAGACAAAGATAAGCCTGCAGTGCTTATATATCACACTCATACAACGGAAACCTATCAGCTGCTTGACCGTGACTTCTATGCCACAGGCTTTCAATCCAGAAGCAGTGACAAAAACAGGAATATGGTAAGAGTAGGAAAGGCTATATGCGAAGAAATTGAAAAAGCGGGCTACAGTGTAATTCACGTTACGGATATACACGACGACCCTTACTCAGGCGCCTATTCACGCTCGAGAAAAACCGTTGAGGAGTATCTGAAGGAGTACCCGTCAATACAAATAACTCTTGATATACACCGTGATGCAATTCAGCGCAGTGACGGAACAAAAATCGCTCCCACGGCAGAAATAGACGGCAAAAAAGCGGCTCAGGTAATGATAATCAGCGGTTGTCAGGAAGAGGGCAACGGCATAACAAATCTCCCCGATTGGGATTATAACCTGACCTTTGCCGTCAGGCTTCAGCAGGCTCTGGAAGAAAACTTTGAAGGCATAACAAGACCTCTTTATTTCTGCCCCAGAAGCTACAATATGAATCTGACCCACTGTTCACTGCTCGTTGAGGTCGGCTCCGACGGCAACACCCTCGACGAAGCGGTATATACGGGCAAGTGTCTCGGTGTTGCAATATCCGAAATATTAAAGGAGTATGAGCAGTAATGTATATCGAAACAAAAAAAATGCTGGCAAAATTCTGCTTTGTGAATGTTGTGATTGCCTGCCTGATAATTTTTCTTTGCGGCACTCTCACCGCAAGCCAGAAAACCGCCTACAATATATATCTGAGGGAATATTCGGTGATGAGCATGAAAAACAGCTCCGAAAGTCTGAGCATGAGCCTTGACGGAAAGAGCTTCTCACTGAATCTGCCCGAAAAGGCAGAAACGGAAAAAATCAGACGGTTTCTCAAGCTTACTCCCCTTGCTTCGGCGGTGTACTTTGCAGAAAATCTTTTCAATGTGTTTACCGTCGGCAGTGGCGTTTTGGATAATTGAGAAGAACCCTTCCGTCATCCTTCGGGTGCCACCTCTCCTTTCAGGAGAGGCTCTCTTGGCTCCCCTGAAAGGGGAGCTGGCAAGACGAAGTCTTGACTGAGGGGTTCAATGCGCTTGCCAACGGTAGGGGTGTTTTTGTGAGCTGAGCAAAACCCTTCCGTCACGGCTAACGCCGTGCCACCTTCCCTTTCAGGGCAGGCAAGGTGAGGCGAACATTTCCCCTAACAGGGGAATCTCGTCGACCGCTACATCATCCATCATCCTACGGATGCCACCTCAATCAAAGAGGAAGGATATGTTTACCGTCAGACGGGAAAAGGCACGCTCTGAAGCGCTGCCTGGAAATGCAGACGCAGGCGGGTAGTGTCTCTAAAGAAGCGACAAGCTGACGTCTATTTGGTTGTCGGTAAAAGGCAGCAATTTTCCCGCTGCGGAGTCTGCTTTGTAAGGTGGGTAGTATTTTTCAGAAAAGCACAATATTGGTGCTAGTAAAAAGAGCGCTTTGCTTCCTTTGTCGCTCCGGACAAAGGAAGTGCCCGAGCGGCATGAGCGTTACTGCGGCTGAAGCTTTATTGAAACATAAAGCTAAGAAAGTGAGAGATTTATGGTTGGGTGGGTGGTGGCGGTAAGAATAGCGACAAGATACGATTAAAAACCGCCTCTGCTACTTTTTTTCTCATAAACCTCTTGACATATACAATGAAAAGTGATAAACTTTCCATACCTCTTATATAGAGGATAAAACCGAATATTTCATTTATGATAGAGGCGCGATTCAGCATCAGTATTTCTCGGCTTAAGGGACGGCGCAGGTCCTGCTGTTTAAGAAAGGGTTGGTCGCCGAAGGAGTCAGGCGAAAGGCTACCTGGGCGGTTGAAATAAGATTTGACCGACTGTCGCAATTGCGGAGTGCTATTATAACTGTTAAAGAAC
This sequence comes from Acutalibacteraceae bacterium, assembly GCA_045537485.1. Classification (GTDB taxonomy): domain Bacteria; phylum Bacillota; class Clostridia; order Oscillospirales; family Acutalibacteraceae; genus UBA6857. The sequence continues at coordinate 2,744 of JAZSPQ010000066.1, forward strand.
AGTATTTTTTGCTGTGATTTGCATATATATTGACACTCGGTATTTAATCGGGTGTTTTTTTATGGCATATAAATGATTTCGTCGGTAATTAAAGATTACTTTATTAAAAGGAGCAGAAAAACTATGAACAGAAAGCCTATTTTTGAAGGAGCCGCATCAGCTCTCGTAACACCGATGACCGCAGAAGGTGTAGATTATCCCGCATTTAAAAAGCTTATCGAATGGCAGATTGAAGAGGGCATCGATGCTCTCGTTATCGCAGGTACCTCAGGTGAAGGTTCAACTCTTACCGACGAGGAGCATAAGGAGGTTCTCCGCTTCTCAGTTGAGGTTGCCGCAGGCAGAGTACCCGTAATCGCAGGTACAGGCTCAAACGATACTGCTTATGCTATTGAGCTTACAAAGTACGCTTGTGAGGTTGGCTGTGATGCTATGCTTGTTGTTACTCCCTACTACAACAAGGCTACACAGAAGGGTCTTATCAAGATGTTCACAGAAATTGCAGACGCAAGCACAAAGCCTGTAATTCTCTATAACGTACCCTCAAGAACAGGTGTAAACATCGAGCCCAAGACATACGCTGTTCTCGCTGAGCACCCCATGATTCAGGGCATCAAGGAGGCTAACGGCTCAATCGACAAGATTGTTGAGACTATGTCTCTTGTAGGCGATAAGCTCGACCTCTATTCAGGCAACGACGATCAGATCGTACCCCTTCTTTCAGTCGGCGGTAAGGGTGTTATCTCCGTACTTTCAAACGTGCTTCCCAAGGAAACCTCTGAAATGGTACATAAGTTCCTTGACGGCGACGTGAAGGGTGCGGCTGAAATGCAGTTTAAGTTCTTCCCCCTTGTTAAGGCTCTCTTCAGCGAGGTTAACCCCATTCCCGCAAAGGCAGCTATGGCAGCTATGGGCTTCTGCGAGGACTATGTAAGATCACCCCTCACCGTTATGGAGGATGACACAAAGGCAGTTCTTCTCTCTGAAATGAGAAAGCTTGGTATTGACGTTTAAGCTCTTGATTTTTTCACAACAGGAGGTTAAAAATGAAAATTATCGTTAACGGCGCAGGTGGCGCTATGGGTAAGGTGCTCTGTCAGATTATTGCTGACAGCAGCAAGCACGAAACCGTTGCCTTCTGCAGCATGGAATTCACAACAAATAAAGAGAATAAATTTTATTCCTCAATCAAAGAATATGAGGGAGAGGCTGACTGTATTATTGATTTCTCCCATCACAGTGCAACTGCAGACGTAACAGAATATGCCGTAAAGAGAAATATCCCCCTTGTTGTTGCCACCACGGGTCAGACCGATGAAGAAAAGGCAATGATAAAGAACGCAAGTGAGAAAATTCCTCTTTTCTGCAGTGCAAATATGTCCTTCGGTGTGGCTATTCTTTCATGTCTTGCAAAGATTGTTGCAAAGGCAATGCCCGACTGTGATATTGAAATTATCGAAAAGCACCACAACAGAAAGCTTGACGTGCCCAGCGGCACCGCACTTCTGCTTGCCGACTCTATAAAGAGCGTCAAGGATGAATGTGAATACAATATAGGCAGACACGAAAACGGCAAGAGAACCAAGAACGAAATCGGCATCCACGCGGTGAGAATGGGTAACGAGGTCGGAACTCACGAGGTGATTTTTGCCACAAACAGTCAGGTTATCACTCTTAAGCACGAGGCTGAAAACAGAGGTCTTTTTGCTGAGGGTGCAGTAACCGCCGCCGAATTCCTTGTGGGTAAGGATGCAGGCTATTACAATATGGATGATATTTTAGCATAAGGTGATATTATGAAAATTGGTATATACGGCTACGGTAATCTGGGCAGAGGTGTTGAGGATTCGATAAAAAGAAATCCTGATATGGAGCTTGCGGCTGTTTTCACAAGACGTGACCCGTCTTCTCTTAAAATTGCAACAGAAAATGTTCCCGTAGTTCATACAGACAGCATAGACGAGTGGACGGATAAGATTGATGTTATGATCATCTGCGGCGGCAGTGCAACGGATTTGCCCGAAATGACCCCCGCACTCAGTGAAAAGTTCAACGTTGTCGATTCCTATGATAACCATTCACAGATAAGCGCTCACTATAAGAACGTAAACGAAAAGGCAGAAAAAAGCGGTAAGGTTGCTCTTATTTCCTGCGGCTGGGACCCGGGTATGTTCTCGCTGAACCGTCTTTATGCTTCTGCAATTCTCCCCGACGGTAATGATTATACCTTCTGGGGCAAGGGCGTTTCTCAGGGCCACTCCGATGCTATAAGACGTATCGAAGGTGTTATAGATGCACGTCAGTATACAGTGCCCGTAGAGGATGCTATGAACCGTATAAGAAGCGGAGAGGCTCCCGAGCTTACCGCACGTGATAAACATAAAAGAGAGTGCTTCGTTGTTGCGGCGGAGGGTGCTGATAAGGAAAAAATCCGTCAGCAGATAGTTACAATGCCTGCATATTTCGAGCCCTATGACACAACCGTAACCTTCATCACTATGGAGGAAATGAAAAAATACCACAGTGAGCTTCCTCACGGCGGAAGCGTTATCCGCACCGGCGTTACGGGTAACGGCGACTGCCACAAGCAGGTTATCGAATACAGCCTGAAGCTTGACTCAAACCCCGAATTCACGGGCAGTGTGCTCACCTGCTATGCAAGAGCCGTTTACAGAATGGCTCAGAGAGGCGACAAGGGCTGTAAGACAGTTTTTGACGTTGCCCCCGCAGACATCATCAATGTGAGCAAGGAAGAATTACTTGCACATATGCTTTAAGCAACAATGGGGAGACCACACAGGGTCTCCCCTACGCGATAAATTATTTTATGTATACCGCGTAGGGTACGCCCTACGTGGCGTACCCAATCTAATTCCTCGGTCTTTGGACCTTCAAAACCCCAACGAAAGAATGATAAGATTATGATATGTGAAAATATTGGAATAAACGGTAATCACCTCACCTTCGCAGGTATGGATACCGTTGCTCTCGCAGAGAAGCACGGCACTCCTCTCTATCTTTTCGACGAGGACAGAATAAGACATAACTGCCGTGTATATCTTGAGGCAATGAAAAAGCATTTCGGTGAAAACAGCCTCCCCTGCTACGCTTCAAAGGCGGCTTCCTTCAAGAGAATATACGAAATTATGAAGGAAGAGGGAATGGGCATTGACCTTGTTTCCTGCGGTGAGATGTATACAGCAAAAGCAGCCGATTTTCCTATGGAAAAGGCTCTTTTTCACGGCAACAACAAAACCGATGAGGATGTTACCTATGCCTTGAATTGCGGTGTGGGATACTTCGTTGCAGACAGTATCTATGAGCTTGATGCAATCGCACGCTGCAAAAATGACAGTGCAAAGCAGAAGGTTATTCTCCGCCTTTCACCGGGTATTGACCCTCATACCTACGATGCGGTTGCAACGGGTAAGGTTGATTCAAAATTCGGCACTGCAATAGAAACCGGCCAAGCTGAGGAGCTTGTTAAAAAGGCTCTCTCAAACGAAAGCATTGAAATCGTCGGCTATCACTGCCACGTAGGCTCTCAGGTTTTCGACAGTGACGGTGACGTTTATCTCAATGCGGCAACCATAATGCTCAATTTCGGTGCTGAAATGGAAAGAAAGTACGGCGTAAAGTTCAAGGTGCTTAATCTCGGCGGCGGCTTCGGTGTGCGCTACACCGAGGATGACCCCTATCTTGATGTTGATGCAAATATCGAAAAGCTCGGAAAGCATATCAAAGAAGCCTGTGGTGAGCTTGATATAAAAGTACCGCAGATTATTATGGAGCCGGGCAGAAGCATTGTTGCCGATGCGGGTATGACCCTTTATTCTGTGGGTACAATTAAAGAAATCACCGGTTATAAGAACTACGTTTCAATTGACGGCGGTATGACAGATAACCCTCGTTATGCTCTTTACGGCTCAAAATATACGGTGCTTCTTGCAAACCGTATGGGTGAGGAATGTGACTTTGTTGCTGATGTTGCAGGCCGTTGCTGTGAAAGCGGCGATATTATCCAACCTGACGTTAGAATGCCGAAGCCCGTAAGGAACGACATTATTGCCGTTTGCACCACCGGCGCATATAACTACTCAATGGCATCAAACTATAACAGAATCCCCCGCCCGCCCGTTGTTATGCTCAGCGGCGGAAAGGCTTATGTGGCAGTTAAAAGAGAAACCTTTGAGGATGTTATAAGGAACGACGTTTAAGCAATGCGCAAACCCTTCCGACGGCTACGTCGCCACCTTCCCTTTAAGGACGGCAAAACTATGGTGGCACCTACGGTGCTATTGTATCGCAATCGCCGGCGACACATTCGGTGAAAGGCAACTAATTTATATTGTATGGGACGGCATTTAGCCGTTCCTTTTTTAGTGTGTAAATACACCTTCATTGACAAGAAAAATCGTAAATGATATAATTATAACAATACAGATATAAAGGAGGCGTAAAATGAAGAAGAAGCCTGAAAAGAGAATTCCGAATAAGCATATTCTTAAAATAAAAGCTGTGGCTAAGCAATATCTTTGTGACCTGAAAGAGCTCAGGTGGCAGAATTTTCTTATGCTCATAATTGCAGGTGCAATAAACGCCTTCGGTGTTACCGTGTTTCTTGCTCCCGTAAAGCTTTACGACAGCGGCATTTCGGGAACATCAATGCTATTGTCGCAGGTGACTCCCGAATGGATGAGCCTTTCCGTATTTCTGTTATTACTCAACCTGCCGCTTTTTATCTTCGGTCTTAAAAGGCAGGGAATAGTTTTCACTGTGTATTCGGTTTTTGCCGTGGGTATTTATTCGCTGGGCGCTTGGCTTATAACCGATGTTTTACCCATTGATGTGAGCATTATGTCACCTATTGCAGAGGATGACCTTCTCTTATGTGCAATTTTCGGCGGACTTATCTCGGGTGTGGGCAGCGGTCTTACCATACGCTACGGCGGAGCCATTGACGGAATAGAGGTTATGGCGGTAGTTTTCGCTAAAAAGCTTGGTCTTACCGTTGGCACCTTTGTTATGGCGTATAACGTTATTTTATATGTTGTTTGCGGTATTGTTCTCGATAGCTGGATATTGCCTCTTTACTCAATCGTAACCTATTTTGCGGCTCTCAAAACCGTGGACTTTATAGTTGAAGGTATAGACCGCTCCAAGGGTGTAATGATAGTTACCTCAAAGCCAAACGAGGTCAGCGGTGCACTTATAAATGAATTTCAGTGCGGAACAACAAAAATAGCCGCAAAGGGCGGCTTTACAAATAAGGATATGGCGCTTGTTTATTTTGTGGTTAACCGCTTTCAGATTTCAAGAATGAAAAACATTGTTCATAAAATCGACCCTAAGGCATATCTCACAATCAGCGAGGTTGCTGATGTTTTCAAAGGCTCGGAAAATTAAAAGTCTTATAAATATCAAACACCGTGTCTCTCAAGCTGAAGAGACACGGTGTTCTTTTTTAACCTGTTATCCGTAGCTGTTGACAATTAATCTTCAGGCACTTCCTGAACCTGAGTGATTTCCTGCATTGTTACACTTTCCTTTTCATAAAGGGAGGTGTATTTATCCTGATAATAGCTTTCCGGGTGGCAGTCAAAGCTTCCGTCGGGTGAAAACTCTATAACGGTACAGCCTCGCTGTGAGCCTTCCTTATAAATTCCGGGATAAGCAAGATAGTCAACGCTCATACCGTAGGTAAGTCTGATGCCCTTATAGTCAATCGAGAAGTTATTATAGTGGTCGTGTCCGCAGAAAACAGCCTGAGTTGAACCAAGCTCAAGCATGGTTTCAAAAAGGTTGTCCTCGTGAATACCGCTGTAAACGATCTTGCTCTTTTCACCTGCAACGCCGTAATAATATGTTACATTTTCCGTGTCTTCAAAGCCGTTTTCAATGTATTCATACCAGGCATCCTTCTGCTCTGTGAGAGGGATATGGAAAAATGCTGCAGATTTAATATGGGAATTCTCTTCCTGTCCCAGCTCTTTCAGCTTAGCATTATTCTGCCCGTTAAGTGTTGCGAGAGTATTTTTATACCACTCAACCTGATTTTCGTGAATGTTATCATACTTCCACATAACACCGAGAATATCACCGTCAACATAGGAATGGCTGTCGAAAACAAAGAGTGACTGTGTGATAACTCCGTCACCGTTTTTAACATTGATTACCTGATTACCGTAGCCGTCAACATCCTCGGGACCTGCCTGGTAAAGGCAGTATTTATAGTTACCGCTGCCGTAGAAGGCTGAAATATCGTCTCTGCCGTAATAGCTGTAGGCCTCAGTATCGTGATTTCCGAAGCCCAGGGTCCAATATACTCCGAGGCTTTCCATAAGCTCAGCAAAAACCTCTGCGGAAAGCTTGTTGTTAAAGGTACCTGCCTGGAAGGGTACGGGATAGGAAATATCACCTGTTGCAATAACAAGGTCAGGCTTTTCAGCGGTGATCATTGCTGCAACCGCATTCATTGCCATAGAGTCCTTTTTAAGCGACATCCAACCGCCGCCGATATGTATATCCGTGAGCTGAAGCACCTTAAAGTCTCTGTCTGTGGTGAAGGTCCAGTATCCGTTTTCGTCTTTTTCGGGTATGAGCTGATCTTCATATTCAACAGCATCGAAGGAATGTGCCTTTTCGATGTTTGCTTTGTTACCTATTGTTGTCGCAACGGCAGACACAGCCGCCAACACCACTACAGCAACAAGTATAATCAGCAGCACCTTACGCACTATTCTGCGCTTTTTCTTAGCTTTTTTCGGCTTTGCCTGCTTTTCTTCGGCAACAACCTCTTTCACTGCATCAGCTTCCTGAATCTCAGCAGCCTCAGTTTCCTGAATTTCAAGTTTTTCTTCCATTTTAACTGTCTCCTTTTCTGTTTTTCACTGTTTTTAGGTTAATATCTGTTGCTTTTTTTATTTCTTCATATAAAAGCTCAGCTTTTTTCTCCGTTTCGGAATTTTCATAGCTTATATAGCCTGCAATATCATTTTCATAGCTGAAGGCTATATCAAGCTCTTCTGAATCTATACCGTTTTCGGAAAATATACGCTCAATTTCTTCACGGTTTTCAGCGGGTACATATCCCACAAGCTTTTTAAGGTGGCTTATCAGCATTTTAACCGCACCGAATATAATAACCGCACTGATAAATATACCGCAGAATGCATCAACCGAAAAAGTACCCTTGCTCGAAGCAATAAGAGACACAACCGTTACCGATGTGATGAAAAAGTCAAGTATACAGTCGTATGACATGATCCTGACCACCTCAGAACGGGCTTTTTTATTCATCAGTCTGTAAACAAAGTGCATACCCAGCTTTGCAAGCGCCGTGGCAATAAGAATATAAAGATATTTCATACTGAACCATATCGGTGTAGGATACATAAGCCTTTCAAGTGAGTTATAGCCAAAATAAACACCGCTTATGAGCACAGAGATGCAAAGCATCAGACTGAGAAGCTCCTCGGCTTTTTTCACCAATGCCTTTGTGCCCACTAAAATATTTTTAGCAAGTGCACCGATACAAATAAGTGTTACAAGTGCCGAAATTCCGTCAAACATATTGTTTATGCCGTCAGAGTAAATGCTGATGCTGTTTGACGAAAGTCCCACATAGAGCTTTATAAGAAAAAGAGTGATATTGCTGATAAATCCGAAAAAGCAAACAGGCACAACCGACTTGCCCGTTTTCTTGATAGTATCCCCTCCTTTGTTATTTGCTCTCCTGAATTATATATTAACACATTTTTCTTCAAAAATAAAGCCCCACACAGAAAATTTCAGCCAATCGGCTTCTTTTGAGATATCTGAAAGCATAAAAAGCTGCTGCATCACCGCAACAGCCTTGCTTTCATCTATTTCTTATCCTTACTTCTTGTAAATACCGAGCATATCAGCCCGCAAAGCACAGCCGCCATAATACCTGCCGAGGCCGAGGTCAGAGGCCCGCTCAGTACGCCTAAAAGACCGTCCTCCTGTATAGCTTCCTTAGTACCCTTTGCGAGGTTATAGCCGAAGCCCGTCAGTGGTATTGTTCCCCCTGCTCCGCCGAAGTCCACCACATATTTATAAAGCCCCGTGCCGCCTAAAATTACGCCGATAACAACAAAGCTGACTAATATTTTCGCCGGGGTAAGCTTTGTATAGTCAATAAGAAGCTGACCCGCAACACATATAAGTCCGCCCACAAGAAAAGCTTTCAGTATATTGAAAACCGTATCCATTTCATATCATCCCTTTGAGTTTTTTTACTGTTTCTTCTTTATCACAGGCCAAGCTGAGAAGCATTGCCGCCGAAACCATAATCGTCATAAAGCAAATAAGCTTTTTGGCAAAATAAAGATATTTACTGCATTTGACGAGATATATAATACACTTAAGATTTTTAATTAAATCCACTGTTTTCACTCCCCTTTTCTGATGTTTATTAAATGTGCTATTCCGGGTATGCTCTCTCCCTCTCTGGATGAAACCGGTGACATCAGCGCTCCTGTTGCAATAAAAAGTATATTTTTTAATTTTCCTTCACGCATACTGTTCAGTATATATGAGCAAAGCACTGCTCCGCTGCATCCGCAGCCCGAACCGCCTGCGTGGACATCCTGAGTATCTCTGTCAAAGATCATCAAGCCGCAATCTCTGTGAACGGAGGTGATGTCTATGTTATCCTCTTTCATCAGCAGCTCACAAAGCAGCTCACTGCCCACACTGCCCAGGTCGCCCGTGAGGATCATATCGTAGTCCTTGGGATGTGTTCCCGTATCTTTTAAGAAATCGCTTATGGTTTTTCTTGCGGCGGGGGTAAATGTCAAGAGAAAACCATAAAATTTTTTAAAACCTCAAAAGTGCCTATTTTACTGGGTTTTTAGCACTTCAATTATGGGTGCAGCTATGGGGTGGTTACAATGAAAGGAAGACTATAACGGGTATTTTATAGACATTTTTAATAAAAGTGTCGGTTTTTATAAATTTGAGTTAACGGGGTTAAATTTGCAATTTTTATAAAATACACCCCTTTAACTGCCATTTTACACAAAAAATCAGCGTGCAGATTTTACTCCACACGCTGTAATTTTATCACCATTTTTCTCTTAACAGGAAATCAGCAATATGTGTAATTTCAATTCCGTTATCGTTACCGATTGCAAGTGTATCTCTGCAAACGACATATTTGTGATAGTGGTCTTTGATTTCCATAAGGTTATCTGTTTCTCTTGTTGATTCGGTGGGCAGTTCAACGCAAACCTGAACATAAATCTTTTCCTCCCTGCGAACACCGATGAAATCTATTTCTTTAGTACCGTTTTTACCGATATAGACATCATAGCCTCTGCGTTTCATTTCAAGAAAAACAATGTTCTCAAAAACAGCCGATAACATTTTTCTGTCAAAGCCTTGTAAGCTGTATTTTATTGAAATATCGGAAAGATAATACTTTTCCTGGGTTTTCAGGATTGCTTTACCTTGCAAATCATATCTTTTGCAAGGATAGATGATAAATGCTTCGCTGAGCCATTTGAGATAATTATATATTGTTTCAACAGAAAGACTTCTGTTTTCACTTTTAAGAAATTTTACTATTGAAGAAGCAGAGAACGTCAGACCTACATTTTCAATAATATATCTTACAACTCTGTCAAACAGATCTTTGTTCCTTATCTTGTGTCTTTTTGAAATATCTCTCGTTATTACAGAAGCGTAAATCCCCTCAACAACCTGATATGCCGATTTCGTATCAAAATCGCTTATGCCCACAATAGGAAAGCCACCGTACTGCACATATTCATCATAAGCTTCTCGAGCATTTTTAATATCCTTGTTTTTAAAAGTCAGATATTCCTTAAAAGAAAGAGTGTAAACAGGAATCAGAACATATCTGCCTGTTAAATATGTTGATATTTCACTTGACATCAGCTTTGAGTTTGAGCCTGTAACATATATATCAACATCAAAGTCTTCCATAAGAGAGTTTACAGTCTTTTCCCAGCCGCTGATTTCCTGAAGCTCGTCAAGGAAAAGATAGCATCTTCCTTTTTCTTTTATGGCATCTTTTAAATCGGTATACATCTTTTTTGCCGTAAAGTCGTCATAATCAGGATTGTTATATTTTCTTTCAATAATGTTATCGGGAGAAACACCTTTATTTTTGATTTCCTGTACTAACATTTCAAAAATTGTTGATTTACCGCATCGACGGACACCGGCAAGAATTTTCACAAGCGGTGCATCTATAAAAGGAGTAATTGCATTAATATAATCCGGTCTTAAAATCATTCTGACCACCTCCGTTACCTAAAGTATATCGAAAAACTATACTAAAGTCAATAGTTTTTACTTATATACCGATAAAACTTTGCGGTATTATATATTTTTTCGGGTTTAGATAATGTTGTTGTTTGCCTTATCTTCTCCCCAAATCCACGTTTCATCAACTTTTTTCTTGCTCGGTCGCGCACGTTTTCTGATTTTTTGTTTCTCGAACAAAGCTTTGTAATCGGGTTGAGGTTCAGGTATTAAAATATCTAAATTTTCTGAAAGTCCGATTTCATTCAAAATCTTAATCAGATTTGAAAGCTTGGTATCATATCCCATTTCTGTACGGGCAATAGTTTTAAGAGAAAGTCCGCATCTTTGTGCAAGCTCCGATTGTGTGATATTCAAAGAAACTCTGTACTGCTGAATACGGTTTCCCAATTCAACTAATATTGATTTTTCATCATTATAATTTGAAATCTTCATAGAGCCTCCATAATAACAAGTCAAATTTGTACTATTATAATATCAAATCTATTCTAATAAGTCAAGTTTGACTTGTTATTTTTCTTTTACAAATGCATAAGAAATATTTTTCTCAAAATACAGATATATACCCTATTGACAATATTACGCAGACTTCTTATCTGCTTCTTCAACGATTTCCTTATTCATTTCAATATAGTTAACTACATTTTCGTAAGCATCATTGAATTTGAATTTAATAGTGATATTTCCGCCCTCGTGAACAAGAATTTCATCAATAAGTTCAACCACCATAGGTCTGTTAAGTGCTTCAATATTGCCGTACTGTTTGAAATGTGAGATAAACTCGTTCTCGCTGTTAAGACCTTGGGCGTATTCTTCAGCTGTCTTAGTCAGACTTTTGATTGTGCTGTCTATTGACTCAATTTTCTCCGTTAGGTTGGCCTTTAACTGCATATATTCTTCCCTTGTAATTACACCTTGCTTCCAGTCAGGGTATAAATCAAGGGACATTTTTATGCACTTCTCACGCTCGGCAGATTGAGTTTTTATCATCTTCTGCAGATGAGTTGACTCCTTTTTCCGCTTACTGCTCTGATTGATAATTTCAAGAATTTCATCAAACTCAATGGCAGTATCAATCATTTTCTGCAAGGTGACAAGCACCGCAGTTTCAAGCTTATCAATACGGATTGTATGATTAGTGCAGGCATCCTTGCTCATTTTCCTCGATGTCATACATCTGTAATAACGGTAAGTGCCGTAGGAATGGTTGTTGGTTTTCTTGTTCATAATGCGATGGCAGTCAGCACAGCGAACAAGTCCCGAAAACAAATCAACCTCTTTTTTGACGGGTGAAGAACGGATGTTTTTTCTGAAAAGTGACTGAGCTTTATTGAAAGTATCTTTATCAATAATTGCCTCGTGGGTATTCTCGACTACAATCCATTCGTCTTTAGGTATGGCTCGGCATTGTTTGATTTTGTAGCTGATTGTCGTGTTTTTGCCCTGCACCATATTACCTATATACATTTCGTTCTGCAGGATTCTTCGCACGGAGCTGTCGTGCCACAAGCCGTCATTGCTCTTACCCATAGGGTGACGGTAGTTGAGACCTTTCAACTTTTTGTGCATTGACGGGTTGGGTATGCCTTCGTCATTCAAGGCTTTAGCAATGCCGATAATGCTTTGCCCTGCAATAAATCTTTCAAAAATCATTCGTATAACAGGTGCAGTTTCTTCATCAATAATAAGCTGATGATGGTCATTCGGGTCCTTTAAATATCCGTAGGTCGGAAAAGAGCCGATAAATTTGCCCTGCGCTCTGTTCACATTGAGAGTTCCACGCACATTGACTGAAGTTGTTGCCGCAAGACTTTCATTTATAACATTGGTAACACCTACGGAAATGCACTGTGTTGCCGCATTCATACTGTTTGAGGCAGTATCAATTCCATTGTTTAGAGCGATGAAGCGCACCTTTAATCTTACAAAAACATTATCAAGATAATTACCCGCATCGGTATAATTTCGTCCGAAACGTGACAAGTCCTTTACAACAACACAGTTAACCGTACCCGCATAAATATCTTCCATCATACGAACAAATCCGGGACGGTCAAAGTTGGTACCGCTCCAACCGTCGTCCACATAAAAGTCGTGAGCCTCGATATCGGGATGAAGCTTAAGGTATTCCTTTAAAATTTCACGCTGTGATGTGATGGAATAGCTTTCTGATTTATCTCCGTCCTCTCGGGACAGACGAATATAAAGAGCAGCCTTCCAGGTTTTTAATTCCCTCTGAGGCTGCTCTAAATAATCCTTATATTTTGAATACATTAGTATAACCTCCACTTTATCTATATAGATCAAGCGGAAGCACCACAAATCTTACAACTGAATTGTAGCATACTTCCGCCTGTATTTCAATAATTTTATAAAATTAGTTTTTGGTAAATTTTTCAGCAGGAACAAAGAGCACTGCTCAAGGCACCTGAAAAATCTTTACCGCCGCTATATGCTACTTTTACGATAACATCTCCGACCTTAAAGAGATAAGGATTTTTTACCTGACCGGTAAAGTTCTCTATTCTCTCCATAACGCTTTTGCTTTTATCTACAGTAATATCTCTTAAATCAGTCAGAGTGTTTTTATCGCAAAGAGCTATCTCTGCAGCCTTGCAGAGATCAAGCTGGGATTTTGTGAGCATTAAGTTATCACTTCCTCTCGTTAATTATTATTGGTAACTATTTAGTTTTTAAACCAAGATTTTCCTTGGAGTTGTTTTTGTCTTTTTGAAATCTATAGTATTAATACATCTGCAATGTCATTTGATAATTTGACTTCATACCAATTGGTACTAAGTTAATTAGTATATTTATCGGCTCCTTTCATTTTTATTCTTAATATTTTTGTTATTACGGTTCTTACGCCGTTCTTCAATTTGCCGCTGTCTTTCCTCCTGCTGTTTTACATAGCGGGCATATTCTTCCTGCCTTGCTATTTCAGCCTTGGTAAGATAATTAGGTGGCGGTTCACCTATGAGCTTTGAAACAGTATCAACGCTTCGGTTAAAATCGTATTCGCTGATGTTGTAATTTGCTTCCACCGTCAGCCTTGCCTCTTTTTCTTTTTCGAGGCGTATTTTCATCCTCTCGGCTTTCAGTTCTTCTGTATCTACATCATCAGCTTGTTTCTCGGTTTCTTGATACTGAACAAGTGTCTTTTGTATTTCTGCTTCCATTCTCTTTTCCTCGGCTTCAAGCTTCGGAATTTCAAAC
>JAZSPQ010000045.1:0-3581 GCA_045537485.1 Acutalibacteraceae bacterium
AGTCTTGCAACGATAGCACGGTATCTTTCGATATCGTTCTTCTGAACGTAAGCGAGAAGGTTTCTTCTCTGACCTACCATCATAAGAAGACCGCGACGTGAGTGGTGATCCTTCTTGTTTTCCTTGAGATGCTCTGTAAGGTTGTTGATTCTGTAAGTAAGAAGAGCGATCTGCACTTCGGGAGAACCTGTGTCACCTTCGTGAGTAGCATACTCAGCGATGATAGCTGATTTCTGTTCCTTTGTCATCATGATTTTTCACCTCTTAATAATATTTGCATACCTGACCCCCAGTATACGGTTAGGTGAGAAGTCCGTCGGACATTTACCCGCAAACCGAGAAATCGGCATAATGCTTGAAGATTATAGCACAATGTTTTTCAAATGTAAAGGGGTTAATTAAATTTTTTCCAAAAGTTTTTGGAATATACGTTTGGAGGAAGCAGCAGACCCGGTACGATCCCCTGTCTGCTGCTTTTTACTTATTTTCACTGCAGCGAAGCTGCATAGCACAGCTTCGTTAACCTTTAAGAGTGGTGGTTTTCAGCTTTGCCCATCCGCCCCAATAATATTCTCCGCTAGACTTTGTATAAGCTTTAACAACATAAACAAAATTTTTCCCCGACTTAAGATCACTGTCGGTATATTCGGTGCTCCAGGTTGTTTTCAGAGCCTTATATTTTTTATTGACCGCATCATAGCGGTAAACTCTGTAGCCTGTGGCCTCTTCAAGGTCATTCCACCTGAGCGTGACACTGTTTTTTGACGGAATAAGCTCAAGATTAACAACCGACGGCTTGATAGTATAGGTTATATCCTTTTTGCAATCGTAGCGACCCTTGAAGGTTATCGTTACAGTGTACTCACCCGGTTTTTTTCTTCCGGAAGGATATTTTGCCGTGTAATCGGTTTTGTATGTGAGCTTTTTACCCTCGCTGTCATAAAACCATATATAGGGCGACTGTGCTTCTCCGCCATATACTGTAGAGGTAAAGCTCTGAACAACCTTGCCGATTTTCGGAATTTCCCTTACTGTAATATCTTCACCGCAAACAGTGCAGTAAGTAGCTTCAACACCGTCTTTTTTAAAGTCTGCGGGAATTTTCACCCTGTAATCCTTGCTTTCGGTATGCTCTTTAAGGGGCTCATAGCTCACTTTAACAGCTCCGCAGTCAGCGCAGGTGTAAAGACTTTCTCCCGCACTGCTGCAGGTGGAGTCACTCTTTTTAAGGGTGAACATCCACTTGTGACCGGTATCGTTATATCTGTAAAAGGTTTCCGAATCCACCTTAAGGCTGTTGCTCGGAGTTATGGGCTTCTGTGTCCACTCTGACCAATCGCCCCAACAGGTGTAGGTATATTCCCTGTAGAATTCGTTATATTTTCTGATCTCCATTTTTATGGCGTAATAGCGGTTACTGCACTTGCAAACAGAATTTGCAATAATATAGCAGTTGCCTACCTTTTTCAGAGTTTCCGGCGAAACCTTGCTGTAAAAAGAGTGGAACTTTTTATATTTTGAAGTGCTTACAGAGCTTACCGCCTTTTTATCGGGAGATGAGGAAGAGATATTTTCACAGTAGTGATAATAGGTGTATCCGTACGAAGCAGGTCTGGAAACAGTCCTTGCATAGGTTTCTTCTCTTACGGATGTGAGATATGTAAGATCGTACTTACTGAAGAAGGCTGAATTACGGTCAAAATTATCGGGCCACTCAGTTATACCAAGCAGGCTTTCCGTATTATATTTGACCCATTTTTTGCTCTTGAGAGTATGTCCCTCAAGCTCCGGAACATCGGACATCACAGTTTCCAGCTCTGCCGATCTGTAAAACACCGCCTGCTCTATGTAATTTTCATCCACATTTTGCGGATACTGCTCACTCCACTGTGTACACACTTCATTTTCATAAAACTTTACGTCTTCACTGCTAAGCCAGTAGCCCTTGTCGGTTTTATACCAAAGCTTACCGAAGCCATCTCTGCCCTTTTCCGTTACGGAAATTCTGCTGTCACACACATAAGCTTCTTTTATTTCAGAGGATTTGATAGGCATGGCATAGGAGAATGCCTTTTCGGAGGTTACGAGAACCGAACCGTAAAGCTCTCCCTCTGAAGCATATTGACCTGCCTTGCATTTTTTACAGTTATCTCCCTCAAGAGCGACTGCACAGCTGTGGGTATATCTGACACTGTCTCTTGTGAGGGACCTGTAAAGATAATATCCGTTGTCAAAATATTTAGCCTGCAAATCGGCAAGGCTGAGTGCGTAGCCGTCACCGTAACAGGTGATAAGGCAGCAGCAGTCCATACCCTCTTTTGCGGTTGCTTCGGATATTTCAACGAAATTGATTGCGCCATTTTCATCATAGGTAATATCCGTTATGAGAACAACGTGCTCGCCCTTTTTACAAATGGCATCGCCTACCTGTGCATTTGTTATTGCGGTTTTGCTGATAAGAGTTGCCTCACCGGGAATACTGACAGTGGTCTTTCTCGAGCTCAGATTCCACGCCCAGGAAACATAGGCACTGCAATCTGTGGAATAATAGGGTGCTGTCTCGTTATATGTGGACTTATCGGTATACATTTTGCTTTTCGGGTCCTTAACAGCTGCCGCAAAGCCGTCAAGATTTGTTTCCCACGGCACATAGTCGGCATAAATCGGCTGTCCGTAGGGAAGTCCGCTGTAGGTCTCGCCTGCCCTATATATTATAAACTCTTCCCAGCCCGTAATGTCCTTAAGGGGTGTCCAGCTGATGTAGGTCATCTGACGGGCTCTTTTCACAATGTTCTGAACACCTGCGGAAAGCTCTTTTCTTATTCTCACAGGCTCCTGAACCGACTCGGACAACAACTCAACTGCACTTAAGGGGCTGCTTTTTTCTTCACAGCCCTGTGCTGCCGACACAGGCAAAAACAGCTGCATCAGCATTATCAGAATCAAAGGAACTATCACAATTCTGTTTTTCATAATTAACCTCTTCACAGTCCAAAAGTATCTCAAGGGCACAAAGGCCTTCAATGCATAGGTTTCACAGGCGGATAATATCCGCCCCTACCTCATCAGACGGATAAAATCAAGGAGCACAGCGACCCGCAATATTTGCCGACGGCAAATATTTTATCCACGCCCGAACGCGTATTTCACATTGTGCAAGCAATATTTCACTGCATAGAAGATGCATTCCCTGCACAGTCGTATGCAGTAATAACATACTCCCCTGCCGCACCTGTATCAAGGAAGGAAAGCTCTTCGTCACCGTCAACAAGGTCAACTCTTGCAAGGAATTTACCGTCCTTTTCGATTCTGTAATAGGCAATACCAATGTTATCGCTTGCCGCATCCCATGTGAGAAGATTGCCTTCATCGGTTGCGGTTACGGTAAAGTTCTTCGGTGCCGAAGGAGCCTCGGTTTCGAGTATGTAACCGTTTTCGAGATAATCGTAATATGTCTCGATAAATGCGGGATTCACATAATCGGGGCTGTAATAATGATTATATGAGAAGGTTATAATGTTTTCAGCATACCTTGACGCTACATCCATCTGCCATACAAAGCGGTCAAGAGTTTCGGTAAC
>JAZSPQ010000114.1:0-12465 GCA_045537485.1 Acutalibacteraceae bacterium
AGTCTTCTTGCGACCTCTCTCGTACGCCTTGCGAGTACGAGCCAGGCGAGAAGTGAGCCGATTATTGCATTTCCGATGCCGGGAAGTACACCCCAGATGCCGTATTTCCAGCCCGTGCCGCCTGCGTAGCCGATAAACATAACTGCACTGAAATATGCTGTACCGTAAGAGAAAGCTGAAAGCCACGCACCTGCGTTTCTTTTGCCTACGGTGAATTCTGTTAAGCTTTTTGATTTCTTTGCATTCATAACACCGATTGCGACAATAAAAGCAACATAAACTGCAATGGTGATAAGAATTACGGGCTTCTGGGTCATTTTGCTGTGCACATCCTTTGGTAATTTAAAACTTTAAAGCTTTATACTGTTAAAGCGATGCGATGATAGTACCATATTATTATGCAGTTGTCAAGGGTTTCGGACAAAAAAATTCCGCTCGGTGAGCGGAGTTTTTAGTGGTCAGGGAACAGGAATCAGAGATTAGTAGGGGCGGCCATTGGCCGTCCGCTGTTTTTAGTGGTCAGTAGCCGGTAGCCGGTAGTCACGCGCCATCGTGGGGAGAAGAGGGGGAGGCTCTGCACGCGGAATATAAGTTGATAGGTATGGAAGTTGACTGAGAGGTAAAAAAAGCTCCCTCACTGAGGGAGCTGAATTTGACGAAGTCAAAGACTGAGGGAGTCTCAGCGGCGGGGTCAAGTTTAACCTTTAGCTTTCATCTGAACACATAGCACCGCTCACTGATTGAGACATAATCTCTTCGATTATGTTTATATTCGAATAAACTCCGAACATAAAATTGCACAACTGGTCAATTTTATTAAAGTGATTAACGGTTTCAATGTATTCAACACCGGAAAAAGACTTTTTTATATTACATTTATTTATTTCTTTATCTAATATCAATATATTTTTCCAAAAAGCTTCCTTATAAGTTCCGTATAATTCAACTTTTTTATCACATAAATGTATTTCATATATAAATCTTACCCCATTATAAGGTATTTCTTCTTTTCCTTTATAATCCAATTTGCAGGAAACCGATTCTATATCCTCTACATAATATTCCTCTGCCTGAGCTGTAGCATCATAAAATACAATTTTATCTTGGTAAACTTCGGTTCTCACCTGTAAGAATGCCAAAGGGAAAACAAAACACATTACACTTATGACTATAAACTTTGGTGTATCTGTTTTTACATTGCATATAATTTCTAAAACAAATACACACAGCAACCCAATAAAACTATAGAGAGCAACGGGTTTAGTATCAGTTACAAATAAAACTTGCGTATTTTTTACTAATAGTATTTCACGTATCGTATTTTCACAAATCAGCCACACTAACGATATTAAAAAAGTGATTGTATATTTTTTCACAAAAACCCACACCTCTACAAAAAAAGACTGAGGTTGTGCCCGTCTTTTTACATCTTTAATATATCACAAAGAAAATACCTTGTCAACGAAAACTGCAGGTGAACATCTCTCGGCTGTGTGGGCATTGACCGTTAAGTGTCCTTATTGTCGATATGCTTCGCTCGATATACACCTTACGGTGTTCGATATGTGAACACGATATGTCCGCTCTGCGGACACTAATCCCTAATCCCTAATCCCCACTTGACACACCTTTGATATTATAGTAAAATAAAAAGGTATAGTTATATCCCACCAAAAAACTGCAAAGGACAGGTGAAAATATGAAGTATATCTGGGAAAACCCCGAAATAATCAAAGAAAATAAGGAGGACGGTCACGTTATAGCTATGTGCTATGACAGAGCGGACAGCGCCGCAAAGAGAGCCGACTCTCCCTATAAGATGTCCCTTAACGGTCAGTGGAAATTCCATTGGGAAAAGGGTGTGGCTGAGCTTCCCACAAAGTTCAGAGAGCCTGATTTTGACGATAGCTCCTGGGAAGAAATTACCGTTCCCGGCGTGTGGCAGATGCAGAAGGATTACACAAAGCCCTGGTACTATGCTAACTCATACCCCAACTGCATCAGTATCGAAAAGAGCAAGATTCCCTCAATCGACGTCAAGGGTCAGGAAATCGCTATGCACAGAACAAGCTTTGTCCTTCCCGAAAACTGGGCAGGCAGAGAGGTGTTCCTCCACTTCGGCGCAGTAAAGGCAGGTCTTGCGGTTTATCTTAACGGTAAGTACGTAGGCTACTCACAGGGCTCCTTTACTCCCCACGAATTTGACGTTACAAAGTTCCTCAAGCCGGGCATCAACATCCTTGCTGCCGAGGTTTACCGCTATACCGACGGTACCTACCTTGAGGATCAGGATATGTGGTTCCTTTCAGGTATATACCGTGAGGTTTATCTTTACAGTGAGCCTAAGGTTTGCGTAAGAGACTTCTTTGTAAGAACGGAGCTTATCAATGACTATACCGATGCAGATCTCAGCCTTGATATTTATCTCAAGGATTACACAGGCGGCGGTAAGAAGGTAAAGGTTGAGGCAACAATCCTCACCGCAGGCAAGCCTACCCCGGTAGGTGAATTTGAGGGCGTGACTGCCACTGACGGAAACAAGGTTGTTTTCAAAAAGCGCGTTATCAAGCCGATGCTCTGGTCAAGCGAAAAGCCTACTCTCTATACACTTCTTATCAAGTGCGAATGTGAGGGTACGGTAACATATAAATCAATCCGCTTCGGCTTCAAGCAGGTGGAAATCAAGGGTGAAAAGATTCTTGTAAACGGTCAGCCTCTTCTTATCAGAGGTGTAAACCGTCACGACTATGACCCCGACCACGGCTGGGCAGTACCTGATGAAAGATACATTCAGGACCTTGATATAATGAAGCGCAACAACATAAACTCAATCCGTACAAGCCATTACCCCAACGATCCGAGATTCTACGATCTCTGCGACGAATACGGCTTCTGGGTTATGGATGAATGCGACCTTGAAACTCACGGCGTAAGAAGAAAGAACGTACCCGGCAACAATCCCATGTGGACAAAGGCTGTTGTTGACCGTATGGAAAGAATGGTGCTTCGCGACAGAAACCACCCCTGCGTATTTATGTGGAGTCTCGGTAACGAGGCGGGCGACGGCTCTAACTTCCTTAGAATGAAGGAAGCGGCTCTTAAGCTTGACAACACAAGACAGTTCCATTATGAGGGTGACTTCGACTTTACAAAGAGTGACGTTATCAGCCGTATGTATCCCACAGAGGATCAGGTTGAAAAGCTCGGTAAGAAGGAGCCTCTCACAATCACCTGGTTTGACAATATCGCAAACGCCCTTGCCGCTGACAGCAAGCCGATTTCAAAGGAGCTTTACAACAAGCCTGTTGTATTCTGCGAATACGCTCATGCAATGGAAAATTCTCTCGGCAACTTCCGCGAATATATGGATGCTTTCGAAAAGTACGATAACCTTTGCGGCGGTTATATCTGGGACTTCGTTGACCAGGCTATCCACAAGGTCAATGAGGACGGCGAGGATATGTGGCTTTACGGTACGGACTACGACGAAAAGGCTTCATGGTTCCTTCCTCCCTACAACACCTGTGCTATCACCGGCAGTAACGTATACTTCAACGCAAACGGTATTATTGCCGCCGACAGAAAGGTGCATCCCTCAATCCACGAGGTAAGAAAGGTTTACTGTGAGGTTGAAATCAAGGCAATCGACGCCGCAAGAGGCTCATATATTCTTAAAAACAAGCAGCTCTTCTCAGACCTTTCCAAGTTCGATATCAAATATCTTATCACAGAAAACGGCGAAAAGCTTTCTGAGGGACTTCTTGACAGAGCTGTATTTGAAAAGCTTCAGCCTCTTTCACAGATGGATCTTAAATTTGACTGCAGTGCTTTCCTTGAAAGAAAGGGCGAGGTTATCATAACCTTCTCATATCTCAGAAGAGAGGCCTGCCGCTTTGCTCCTGCAGGCTATGAGCAGGGCTGGGATCAGTTTATTCTCAAATCTGCCGACGAAAAGGAAAAGGAAGTATACGAGGACAGCGTTGAAATTGAAGGAACAGAAAAGAAGTTTGACGTTGTAGGTAAGGATTTCCGCTACAGATTTGAAAAGGGTCAGCTCGTTTCAATCGTGAAGAATGAAAAGGAATACCTTATCGGCTCACTCAAGCCCAACTACTTCAGAGCTCTTACCGATAACGATATAGACGTGTTCAATTTCGTACCTCCCCTCATTCCCTTCCAGCCTCTTTTCCAGTGGAGAAGAGCTACCGATGCACTCAAGACAAAGGCTACCTTCGTACACAAGTACAGCCACAGCGCATACGTTGAAACAACGGTTTCCGTTATGGGTATGAAGGACGTAAAAATGACCTATACCGTATATCCCGACGGAAAGATAGACGTTACCCACGAGGGTACGGCAACACTTCAGAATATGGTACGCTTCGGCACAAGCCTTACAATGGCAAGAGAGTTTGATAACGTCAAGTGGTACGGCAGAGGCCCTCACGAGAACTATATCGACAGAAGAACGGGCGCAAGAATTGCTCTTCATCAGATGTCTGTTACCGATATGGAGCATCACTATATGCGTCCTCAGGAAAACGGTCACAGAACCGACGTCAGAATGATGGAAATTACCAACGAAGCCGGTGAAGGCTTACGCTTTACAAAGAAGGGTGAAAAGCCCTTTGCAATTAACTGCCATCACTATACCGTCAATGACCTTGACGATGCAACTCACATCCATTCACTCAAGCATAAGGATTTCACAACAGTTTGTATCGACCTTATGCAGAGAGGTATCGGCGGTGACACACCGGGTAATGCCTGCCTGAGAGAGCCCTATATTATGCATAAGGGCACAAAGTACAGCTACGGGTTTACTGTTGAGGTTGTCTGATTAGTAGCAAGTAGTAAGTAGTAAGTAGTAAGGGAGTCACCCTGCGGGTGACTTGTAAATAAAAAATAAATCCGACACAGAAAATTCTCTGTGTCGGATTTTTACTTTGTGCATCAAAGCAGTATTCTTAATGCCCGAAGGGCATCCCTTACTACTTACTACTTGCTACTTACTACTCTTATCAGGCACGTGCTACCATTTCGCCGTAAAGCTCTTTTTCTTCCTTTATGAATTTTTCAATAGCTTCAACTGAGGGCATAGCAGCAGAGCAGCTGTGTGCGGAAATAAGCATTGATGCGGAAGCAGTGCCGAATTCAAGAGCATCAATCATATCCCAGCCCTCGAGTAAGCAGCGGATAAATGCACTTGCATAGCCGTCACCGCCGCCGAAGCCCTTCATAGCTTTTACGGGGAAGGGCTTGATTGAATAGCTCATACCGTCATTTGTGTAAGCGGTTGAGCCGTCCTTGCCGTGCTTGATGATAACGATTTTTGCACCGTAGGAGTGCCAGAGCTTTGCACTTTCCTCGTCGGTTTTGCAAACACCTGTGATAGCTTCGGTAAGGTCATATTCCTCTCTTGAGCCGAGGATGATGTCGGCATTACGTGCTACCATCTGATAGTATACGGAAATCTCGTCCTTGTTCTTCCATGTGTAGGGACGGTAGTCGATGTCGAAGATAACAACAACGTTGTTTTTCTTTGCGAGCATCATAGCCTTGAGAGCCGCATCTCTTGAGGGGCTCATTGAGAGAGCTGTGCCTGAAATTACGATTGCCTTTGCGGAAGCTATGTATTCCTCGTCAACCTCTTCCGGCTCGAGCATAAGGTCAGCTATTGCATCACGGTACATAAGAATTGAGCTTTCTGTGGGGCTTTTGATTTCTGTGAAGGTAAGACCGATTTTTTCGCCGTTTTTTGCTCTGAAGATGTGTGAGGTATCGATGCCGTCATTCTCAAAATAGTTTACAACGAAATCACCGTGCTGATCGTCGGAAACCTTGCCGATGAAGCCTACCTTCTTGCCGAGTCTTGCAAGACCTACTGCAATATTTGCGGGTGAGCCGCCAACGTATTTGTTAAAGTTGCAGCTTTCACTGAGAGGTCTGTTCATATCGGTGGGGTTGAAGTCGATTGCTACTCTGCCGATGGGGATAACGTCAAGGGGCTTGCTGCTGTCAAATTCTACGTATTTCATAGTTGTTCTTTCCTTTCTTTATGCTTGATTATTCAGCTTTGCCTACTGAATAAAAGATTTGCATATGTCTTTTTGCGTTTTCATAGGCTCCTGCGATTTCGGCCTGATGCAAGTCATAATAGCCTTTTATTGTGCCCTTTTCATAGCCCTCACGAGCCTTGCCCTCTGCTGCGGCAAAGGTTGCTGTGGCTATGTTTATTTTTTTTATGCCGTTCTGATGGCAGCGGATGAAATCCTCAGGCTCAATGCCCGTTCCGCCGTGAAGCACGAGAGGCACGTCAACGCTTGACTGTACCTTTTCGAGGATATCAAATCTTAATTCGGGAGCGTCCTTATAGAAGCCGTGAGCGTTGCCTATTGCGATTGCAAGGGCGTCAACTCCTGTTCTTTCGGCAAAGATTTTTGCCTGGTCGGGGCTTGTGCAGCGCATAGCAATATCAACACTTCCGTCCTCACTTCCGCCCACACAGCCTATCTCTGCCTCAACTGCGGCTCCGTAGCCCTTGGCAAGAGCAACAACCTCTTTTGTTTTCGCTATGTTATCTTCAAGTGAAAGATGTGAGCCGTCAAACATTACCGAGGTAAAGCCGAGACGCAGAGCCTGACCGATACATTCAATTGTTGTGCCGTGGTCAAGATGCACCGCCACGGGTACGGTAGCATTTTTAGCCGCCGCAAGCATAGCGGGTCCGATGATTGCGAGAGGGGAATGGTTAAGACGGACTTCTGCAATCTGCAGGATAATGGGGGATTTTGTTTCCTCTGCCGCTTTGACGATGCCTAAAATCATTTCCATATTTGCAACACTGAAAGAGCCGACTGCATAGCCTCCCTTTTTCGCATCAGCAAGAAGAGCCTTCATATTTACAAGTGGCATTTTAATCACTCCTGTTTTATTATTCTATGGATTTCAAGGATTCAACCATATCAACCTTTTTCAGCTTTCTGTGGAGAACTACACTTACAAACATTGAGAAGATAAAGGCGAGCACAGTGGCATAAAGGAAGCTTGTTGCAGAAATTCCTCTGCCGAACATCAATATATCGACCTCCGCCATATATATAACGACCTTGTGCAGAACAAAGCCCACAAGTAAGCCTTCGACGATGCCTATGAGAGTCAGTATGATATTCTCTCTGAAAATATATGAGGAAACCTCAAGGTTATCAAAGCCGAGAACCTTTATGGTGGCAATTTCCTTGATTCTTTCCGTTATATTTATAATTGAAAGATTATAAAGCACGATAAAGGCGAGCAGTGCCGCAGAAACGATGAGAATAAGCACAATGGCACTAAGGGAGTCCATAATGTTTTCAAAGGAATTCTGAATCTGACTCGTATATGCTACGGCACTGATTTCATATTCGCTTATGAGCTCCTTGATCAGGGCGTTTTTCTGTTCGTTGCTCAGATTATCGATAGCAAGATTAGCGGTTATATAGTTGTATGAGGGATTAGAACCGAAAATGCCGGCATAAAGATTTTTTGAAAGATAGATGTAATGGAAGGCGTAGTTTTCAACAACGGCGGAAACGGGTATTCTCACGCTGTGGGAATCATCGAGGATAAGAGTGAGATAATCGCCGGGGTTGAGCTTGAGGGTGGATGCCAGCTTTTCCGTTATCACAGCTCCGCTGTCGGTGAGATACTGAGCTTCACCGGTTTTGCGGTTTTTCAAAGAGATATATTTGCCCAGCTCAGAAGCCTGCTCGGGAACGAGCAGATAGCTTTCAAGAGCTTCATCGGTCTTATCCGAGGTGGCATCGTAAACCTTCATATGGTTAAGCATGGCAGAGCCTACAAGAGCCTGCTGTGTTACTGTCTGATATGCCTTACATTCGGTGACGGTTGTATCGTAGGAGCCGTTGAGCACGATCTGCATATCGTAATTCCAGACACGGTCTTCTTTGATAAACTGATTGACCATGGTTCTGTCGATTGAGTCGTTAAGTCCGAAGCCGGCAAGAAGAAGTCCTGTGCATCCGGCAACTGCCATAGTTGCCATAACAAAGCGCTTATGGTTTCTGAAAACATTTCTGAATGTAACTTTCCAGGTAAAGCTGAGCCTTGTCCAGATGAAGGGGATTTTTTCAAGAAAGACACTTTTGCCGCCCTTGGGAGCCTTTGAACGCATAAGTGTGGAGGGTACCACCGTGAGACTCTTGCGGCAGGTGAGATAGGTTGCAAGCACTGTTGAGCCTATTGCAACAAGGATGCCGGGGAGTGCGTAGCCGATACGGTAGGAGATGATAACCGTGGGCATATCAAAGAGGATTTTATAGGCTGTCGTAACTGCAAAGGGGAAGAGAGCAAAGCCTAAGAAGGAGCCTGCCACGGAGCCTATGGTTGATGCCATAAGGGCATAAAGCAGATATTTTGACATTATTTCTTTATCGGTCATGCCAAGAGCCTTGAAGGTTCCGAGAATGGTTCTGTCCTCTTCTATCATTCTGGTCATGGTGTTAAGGCAAACGAGGGCAGAAACAAGGAAGAAGAACCAGGGGAAAACCATAGAAATAGCAGCGGTTCTCTTTGCAGCCTGCTCATATTCCTCAAAGCCGAGCAGCGCCTCGTCACGGGTGTTAACATACCATTTTGCATTATCAAGACCGAGAAGGAACTGCTGTGCCTGATCGAGCTGATTTCGGGCGATTTCAAGCTTTTCATAGGCCTCGTTTTTTGCCAGCTGAAATTCTGCTTCAATGGTGGGGGCCTTTTCTTTTGCTGCTTCAACGCTTGTTCTGTAAATGGCAATCTGATTTTTCATATCAGAAAGCTGAGTCAGAGCTTCAAGCTCTCCGAACTGAATATCGTAGCCTGCGCTTGTGAGCTCCTTTTCTGCTGCGGTGAGCTGAGCTTCCGCCTCAACGAGAGCTGCTTCAACCTTTTTGAGCTGATTGACAAGCTCCTCAGCCTCTTTAAGCTCAACCTCTTTTTCAGCCAAAACTGCCCTTGACTCCATAAGGTCTTCCTTTGAAGCGGCAAGCTTGACCTCGAGAGTCTGAAGCTGAGGCTCCATATAAGCCATAATTTCTTCTGCAGTACCTACTGCGGAAAGGTTGCGGATAGTGCTGATGATCTGATTGACCTCTTCGCCAACAAGACCTGCCTGTGTGAAACGGTCGATCATTCCCTGAACACCGCTGTCCTGAGTCAAATTGAACTGATCAAGGGCTGAACGTGTGGTTACAAGCAGATTCTCAAGGTTGCTGACTGTGGCGAGCATAGTGTTAACCTGAAGAGAGGCAACATTCCATTCGGTCTGAGCTCTCGAGAGTGCATTTTCTGCATTTTCGTATTTTTTAACGGTTGCCTTAGCCTCGTTATACTGTTGCATTTTTTCTTGCCAGAGAGCATACTGAGCGGAGTGCTCAAGCTTGCTTGAGTCGAGAAGCTGTGAAACCTCTTCAGCCTTTTGGTTATATTCCTGCTGATATTCCTGAAGCTTGATATCACCGTTTTCGGCCATATCAAGAATGAGGGCAACCTGCTCCTCACCGTCGGCAATGCTTTGCTCAACCTGAGCCTTGGTGGTGGCATATTCAGCCTCGCTTTCAGCAACCTTTTGGTTGTATTCAGCTTTCAGAGTTGTTATTCTCGGCATGAGAAGCTCACCTGAGATAGAGCTTAAATAACGGGTATAATTTGAAACAAATGCCTCATATTCCTCTGAGTAGGGATCGAAATTTTCCGAACCCTGAAGCTTTATGCTCATAGAGGTATAGTAGTCGGAAAGGAAGTTTTCACTCGGTACATAACAGAAGGTGCCGAGCTTACCCGTGCCCACATTGGTGTTGCCTCTTTCGTAGGATATGTAAAGAGGTGTTCTGACAATACCCACAACGGTGTATTCGGTGTTCTGAAGTGAGCCGGTGATGTCCGTTGAGTCACCGGAAACTGTCAGCACCGTACCGATTTTGAATTCCTCCGGAGTTGAAAGATAGCTTTGGTCAACAACACACTGGTTGGATGAGGCGGGCCAGTTGCCTTCGATGAGCGTGGGACGGTTCATATAGGTGGGGGAGGCGTAGCCGTTGTTACAGTTGACAACATCGTTTATGTCAAGGGAAATGACTCTTACTGTCATTTCCGAGCCGTCGATGTCGTTGATTGTTGCGCCGTTTGCCTTAACGATACCGTCAACATATTTCTCGCCTCTGACTGCCTCAACTCCGTTTATTGAAGAGACAACCTCTATATCGTTGTCGGTTATACCTGCAGTTGAGATGACCTGAATATCCATTGCGTTTGAAGAAACCATATATTCCTGCATGGTATCGAGCATATCGGGCGCAGTGGCGTTCATGCCTGCAAAGAAGCTTATTCCCAGAGCAACGATTGCAATTATGGAAATAAATCTCGGAGAGGTACGCTGAACGGTTCTTACAGCATCGGTTATAAGTACTTTGTTTGTTTTCATAGCAGTCCTCTTATTTTACCATTCGAGCTTTTCAACGGGAACAGGGTAGTCGTTAACAGCTATCTGCACCACTTTACCCGAACGCATAGTGATAATTCTGTCTGCCATTGCGGCGAGGGCACTGTTGTGAGTGATAACAACAACGGTTGTTCCTGTTTCGCGGCAGGTTTTATGAAGCAGAGAAAGAATCTGCTTGCTTGTTTTGTAGTCGAGTGCGCCGGTAGGCTCGTCGCAAAGAAGTATTTTCGGATTTTTTGCGAGCGCTCTTGCAATGGAAACTCTCTGCTGTTCACCGCCGGAAAGCTGAGAGGGAAAGTTATCCATTCTTTCCTCCAGTCCTACTTTTCTGAGGATAGTTTCCGGCTTTATAGGCTTTTTGCACATCTGAGTGGCAAGCTCAACATTCTCAAGAGCGGTAAGGTTGGGGACAAGATTGTAAAACTGGAAAATAAAGCCCACATCGTATCTTCTGTAGTCAATGAGCTGATCTGCGGTCAGGTCGCTGATAACCTTTCCGCCTACACGAACCTTTCCGTCGTCGCAGTTATCCATACCGCCGAGAATATTAAGCACAGTTGATTTACCTGCGCCGCTGGTGCCAACAATAAGACAGAACTCACCCTTCTCAATGGAAAAGCTTACTCCGTCAACGGCGGGGATGGAAATTTCACCGGTCTGATATCTTCTGTAAACTGAATCAAATTCAATAAAACTCATTTTTTGTCACCTGCTTCTGTCGTCCTGTAGCTTATTGACTGTAAACCGAATCGAATACCTTTTCGGTAATAATCTCGTCTGTTTGAGCATCCTTTACCGTGACCGTACAGCTATATACGGTGTCAGTTGTGAAAATCTGATAGTTATGCATGGATAAGGAGCCTGCATATTCAACAAGTATCAAAGGAAAGTCGGCTTTTTCGTAACCGTCTCTTTCAACAAAGAGAGTAATCTGAGTGTAATCGCTGCTGTTTGTGTATTTTCTGAAATAAGGATATGTTTCACTTTCTATAAGGGAGATCAGCTTATGGTTAAGGTCGCGGCGCTTTTCAAAGAGCATATCGTTATAAGCGGCGGCGGTCATGGTGAAGGTTACGGTTTTGTTTTCTTCATCGGTTAAATATGAAATAAAGCCGTTGTCGGTGCAGTAAAGCTGAAGGTCATCCTGATACTTTTTCTCCAGGGTAGATATGTAAGCAAGGGGGATAATAATGCTCGTTTCTGAGTTAGGGTCTGTTGAAGGCTGAGGTCCGGTTGTGGAAACAATTTCAGTGACGGGGTTGCCGTTTTCATCGTAGTAGTTGAAAACTATTCCGTCGGCTGCTGTTGAAGCGGAATCCGAGGGTGATTGAGAATTCTTTGCCGAGCAGGCCGCAAGAGCGGCGAGCATGATAAAAGTCAGAATTAAGGTTAAATATCTTTTCACAGTGCTACCTCCGTATAATAAGCAGATTGATTATATTTCAACAGTATAACATTGTAGCATATATAAGCTTTAAATTCCACTAAAAAACTAAAAATTAACACAATATTTATCCCAAAGGCGAAAAGAAGGTTTTGTTGTGTTAAATTCGACAAAATCAACAGTAAATTTTGTTAATCTATAGGTAAAAATACAATAGACTTTTTTTTGCAAATTTGTTAAAATCATTGAGAGTGAAAATATAAGGGGTCAGTCTCTGTATTTTCCGTTGATTAACTTAGTAAATTTTTTATTTTAGGAGGAGATTCCAATGGCAAAGAAATGGGTATACCTTTTCAAAGAAGGTAACGGCAGCATGAGAGAGCTTCTCGGCGGTAAGGGTGCAAACCTCGCTGAAATGACCAACCTCGGCCTCCCCGTTCCCCAGGGCTTCACAATTACAACAGAAGCTTGTACACAGTATTATGAAGACGGTCGCAAGATCAACGACGAAATCGTTGCCGAGATCATGGCTAACATCGAAAAGATGGAAGAGATCACAGGCAAGAAGTTCGGCGACCTTGAAAGACCTCTCCTTGTATCGGTT
>JAZSPQ010000021.1:0-4676 GCA_045537485.1 Acutalibacteraceae bacterium
ATCGGTGACAAGTTCAGAGACGAAAGAAGAACCGAGATTGCCGCAATCAGCGGTGAGGTTGATATTGAAGACCTTATCCCCGAGGAGGAGTGTGTATATACTCTTACCAATATGGGCTATATCAAGCGTCAGCCCGCTCAGGCATATTCTCTCCAGAGACGCGGCGGAAGAGGCGTTAAGGGTATGACAAGACGTGAGGAGGACGTTGCACAGACAATGTTCACCTGCTCAAGCCATGACTTTATTATGTTCTTTACCACCAAGGGAAAGGTATACCGTCTCAAGGGCTATGAAATTCCCGAGGGCAGCAGACAGAGCAAGGGTATGAATGTTGTTAACCTTCTTCCCCTTGAAAGTGAGGAAAAAATCAGCTCAATGATTAAGGTGCCCGACTTCGGCGGCGAAGAAATCAAGTATCTTTGTATGGTTACAAGAAAGGGTATCATCAAGCGTACAGAGCTTGAGCAATACAGAAACCTTCGTAAAACGGGTATTATTGCCATCAACCTTGATGAAGGCGACGAGCTTGCTTGGGTATGGCTTACCGACGGTGAGGACGACATCCTTGTTGCAACAAGAGGCGGTATGTCCATACGCTTCAACGAAACCGACTGCAGACCTATCGGCAGAACTGCAAGAGGTGTTAAGGCTATTGAGCTCAAAGAGGATGACGAGGTTATCGGTATGTGCGTAATCGCAAAGGGTCAGGACGAAAGTAAGAAGATCCTTACCGTTTCCGAAACAGGTCTCGGACGACTCAGTGAGCACAGTGAATACAGACTCCAGTCAAGAGCAGGTAAGGGTGTTATCAACTACCACGTTGAAAAATACGGTCTTGTTACCTCTGTTGTTATGGTTGACAGTGACGATGACGTTATCCTTATTTCCTCCGACGGTATTATTATCAGAATCCCCTCTTCACAGATAAGCACCGTTTCACGTACCTCAAAGGGTGTACGTGTTATGAAGCTTTCCGAGGGTGAGAAGGTTGTTTCCGCTATCAGCCTCAAGGAGGAAAAGGAAGGCGATGCCGAGGCCGAAGGAAGTGACAGTGAGTCCGGCGAAGCAGCAGAGACTCCTTCAGAGGAATAATAACAGAATGAACGGTAAAAGTTGCTTGAATGAGAAAAGAAAGAAGTGAATCTATGAGCAGTAACGGTAAAAAGGATAATCCCTTTCTTAGCTTTATCTGGCTTGACAAAAAAAGAAGAGCAAAGAATTTCAGCTTTCTTCTGACTCTTCTTATGGTATTTGCCTCTTTGGGAGTAGGCTATGTTAACAGTCTCTTTGATCTTATGGTAACGGGTAACGAGATAAACGGTCAGAATTCATCCATAATGACACAGGTTTCTCCCGAAAACAATAAACCGGATATTGAAAACCTCAATAATGAGGAGGATGAGCCGGTTGACGAGCAGGAAATGGATAAGGTTGTTTCACAGACCGGCAGACAGTTTCTTTATAACTGGTCACATAACGGAATTCAGCCTATGTCCCGAAGTGATGTTATAAATGTTCTTCTTATAGGTCTCGACAGCCGTACAGGTCTTTCCTACGGCGGCAGAAGCGATACTCTTATGCTGCTTTCTCTGAATAAAACCACCAAAAAGATAAACATGACATCCTTTTTCAGAGATACCTACTGTAATATCTACGGCTATGACAGCTATAACAAGATAAATGCTTCTTATGCAAAGGGCGGTGCCGACTGTCTTATTGATACTCTTGAAAACAACTTCAAGGTAAATATAGACTATTATGTAACCGTTGACTTTGCCACCTTTGAGGATATTATAGACGAGCTGGGCGGTCTTAAGGTTACTGTTCAGAAATATGAGGCAGACTATATCAACCGCACCACTAATCTTCACGTACCTTACGGTGAAAATGTGGTTCTTGACGGCGAAGAGGCACTGGTTTTTTCAAGAATCAGAAAGTGTGACTCTGACTCCGACGTGAGCAGAACAAGACGTCAGAGATCTGTTATAATGTCACTTATAAACAGTGTAAAGGATGCGTCACTTACTGAGCTTATGAATATGCTCAACACTCTTTTGCCTTATGTCAAAACCAATATGACGGTTAAGGAGATCCAGAGCTATGCTGTGCAGGCACTTAATAACGGCTGGCTTAACTATGAAATCGTTGAAACAACCATAAGTGACAGCGAGGTCTTTAAAACAGGCTATGTGGGTAGAAGCTCAGTTGTGTTTATTGAGCTTCCCAAGGCGGCACAAAGAATACAGAATGCAATTTACGGGCAGAGCAATTTTACAATAAATGAAAATGATCAGACTCTCTTTTCTCTGCTCAGATCCTTCTGAAAGGTGTAATAAAATGGAAATAGGAATAAAGCACGAGGTTAAGGTGACTGTTGACAGCAGCAACACCGCCTCAAAAATGAAGTCGGGTTCACTTGAGGTTTTTGCAACACCCTCAATGGTTGCTCTTATGGAGCAGGCGGCAAGTGAGCTTTGCGAAAAATATACGGATGAAGGAATAACCACCGTGGGTACTGCTCTTAATATTGAGCATCTCGCGGCAACAGCTTGCGGCGTTGAGGTAAAGGCAGTTGCCACTCTGACAGCCTTTGACGGAAGAAAGTCGACCTTTGAGGTTGAGGTCTATGACAATGCAGGTCTTATCGGCAAGGGCACCCACGAAAGATTTTCAGTTAAGATTGATAAATTTCTTGAAAAGGCTCGTCAAAGAGCTGAAATTAAATAATTTATGGGAGAAAGCCGATTTGTATTTTTATGAATCGGCTGTGTTTCTTTGGTATGTTCCGTTATGTGATTTTTGATTTTGACGGCACCGTAGTTGATACGGGCGAGGGTATAATAAAAAGTCTGCAGTATTCCTTTGAGCAGATGGGCAGGGAAATCCCAGATATGAGCGACCTTAAAAAGTTTATCGGTCCGCCCATACATTACAGCTTCACCCATTATTATGATGTCAGCGAGGAAGAAGTAGGCGAGTATATAAAGAAGTACCGTGAGAGATATACGGTTACGGGTATTTATGAATGTGAGCTTTATAAGGGAATAACAGAGCTTATAGATTCTCTCAAAAAAGAGGGGATCAAGGTAGGTATTGCCTCAAGTAAGCCTCTCAGACTTATTTACAATGTTGCCGACCATTTGGGCATAACCGAAAAATTTGATGCAATAGTCGGCGTGAGAATGGACGACAGCAACCACAGCACAAAGACGGGACTTATTCTTGAAGCAATGGAGCTAATGGGTGCCAAGGATAAAAACGGGGTGCTTATGGTTGGCGACAGACTTTACGATATCGAGGGCGCCAAGGGTGCAGGGGTAAAAAGCTGTGCCGTTATGTGGGGCTACGGCTCGGAAGAGGAATTCAGAGAGTATGAAGCTGATTATATTGTATACGAAGCTGATGAAATTGTAAAATTGGCTTTAGAGGGCTGAATAATTCCTCAAAAGAATAATAATTGATAAAATAATGCTTAAACAGAAAAATAAACAGTAATTTTTGATTCTGTTGAATAGATTTTATAAAAACGATGTAGGGATAGAAAAAAGATTTTCCATTCAATAAAAACAAGGACTTTTTGTTGACGGTTTTCCACATCTGAAAAGAAAAAATGTTTAAAGTTCAGACTTCAAAGGCAAGTGATAGAAATGAGATATTTTGCAAAGGAATATGATGTTGTTGTTATCGGTGCAGGCCACGCAGGCATTGAAGCAGGTCTTGCGGCGGCAAGGCTCGGTGTAAGTGTCGGCGTGTTTACTATAAATATGGATTGGGTGGGCAATATGCCCTGCAACCCCTCAATCGGCGGCACCTCAAAGGGACACCTTGTCCGTGAGATTGATGCCCTCGGCGGTGAAATGGGTAAGGCTGCCGATGCCAACACCCTCCAGAGCCGTATCCTTAATCTTGGTAAAGGCCCTGCGGTGCATTCACTGCGTGCTCAGATAGACCGTCGCCGTTACAGTGAATATATGAAGCTTGTGATGGAAAGGCAGGAGGGTCTTGAAATTGTCCAGGCTGAAATAACCGAGCTTACCCGTATCGCCGAAAATAAATGGCAGGTAATAACAAAGCTTGAAGCTATATATAATTGTAAGTGCGTTATTCTTGCCACGGGTACCTTCCTTGGCGGTAAGATTTATGTCGGTGATGTTGTTTACGATGGCGGCCCCGACGGTATGTTTGCGGCAAATGAGCTGACGAAGTCCCTTAAGGCATTGAATATTCCTACAAGACGCTTCAAGACAGGTACACCCTCACGTGTCAACCGCAGAAGCATTGACTTTTCAGGTCTTGAGCGTCAGGACGGCGATGAAAGGGTAGTCCCCTTTTCCTTTGACGGCGAGTATAAACCTGAGAATAAGCTTCCTTGTTATATTACATATACAAACGAGGAGACCAAAAAGGTTATTCTTGATAATATCCACCGCTCCCCTCTTTACAGCGGAAAAATCGACGGTGTAGGCCCAAGATACTGTCCTTCCATTGAGGATAAGATAGTCCGTTTCGCTGAAAAAAAGCGCCATCAGCTCTTCATTGAGCCCTGCGGTGAAAATACGGAAGAGATGTACCTTCAGGGTATGTCCTCATCACTGCCCGAGGATGTTCAGCTCAGATTTCTTCGCACAATCCCCGGTCTTGAAAATGTACAGGTTATGCGTACTGCTTACGCTATT
>JAZSPQ010000055.1:0-38627 GCA_045537485.1 Acutalibacteraceae bacterium
TCACCGTGACGGATTTCTCCCACAGCACCCTTTGAAGCAATATAGGCAAGAAGCTGTATGTTTCCGATTGAATGGTCTATTCTCTCGCCGCCCAGCGCACCGAAAAGTACGAAATGAGTGTAACCTCTTTTTAGTCCTTCATTGACCGCAAGAGCCATATCCGTATCGTCCTTTTCGCAGGGCACCACTATTTTACTTTCACACTCGGGTACGTTACCCAAGGAGTCGAAATCGCCTACAACCAAATCCGCATCTCTGCCGAGAAGATTTCTGTATTTGTATCCGCCGTCAGCACAGATGATAAAATCTCCGTCCTGAGCCTTTATTTCAGTAGGCAGCACATCCCCTGCCCCGATAATATAACAAACCGACATTTCCTCACCTCTTGTTTTAGTATATCACAGCCTTTTATTTAATTCAATAATAAAAAACACTTTACAAAAATCCGTTTATACTTTAAAATAACAGAAAGAACTTTTCTAAGGAGCATAAAATGAATATTCAGATTTACGGCACATCAAAATGTTTTGATACCAAAAAGGCTCAGCGGTACTTTAAAGAGCGGAACATTAAATTCCAGTTTGTTGACCTTGCAAAATTCGGTATGAGTAAGGGCGAATACAGGTCAATTAAAACCGCTCTTAAATGCTCTCTCGAGGACCTTGTTAACGAAAAGAGCAAAAAGTATGAGTCATCATTCATAAAATATCTTGCCTCTGAAGAAGCAAAGGAAGAAAAGCTTTTGGAAAATCAGGAGCTGTTTAAAATTCCGATCGTCAGAAACGGCAAAAAAGCTACCCTCGGCTACTGCCCCGAGGAATGGAAAAAATGGGAGGAGGAAAAATAATGAAGCAGGAGCAAATCGACAGAATCAACGAGCTTGCAAGAAAAGCTAAGACTCCCGAGGGTCTTACCGATGAGGAAATCAAGGAAAGAGATATTCTCAGAAGAGCTTATATAGACTCCTTTAAGGCAAGCCTTATAGGTCAGCTTGAAAACACTTACATCGTTGACGAAAAAGGCAACAAGAAAAAAGTGACAAGAAAGCCTAAAAAATAAATAATTCCATCGAAACGGTCAGGTAAGTCTGACCGCTTTTTTTATAAAATTAGCAGAAAATGGGGCTATAACACAAAAATGTAACATTTCATATGACTAAATTTAGTCAACAAAAGAGCAAACATTGTCTTATTTTATACACTTTTACCTTAATTGTTTTTAATATTTGATTTACACATCATTAAAAAGTATAAAAATTTTATGGTTTTAACCTTATTTTTGACAAACGAAACAAAATTAATGCAACACGGTGTTGTTTACAGTTTGTTCATATATTTAAAATCTTTTCACAAATTTGTTTGTTTATTATTACCTCAGTTTTTGAAGTCCGGTAAGCTTCAGAAGCAAAAAAATACGAGGTAAATTTATAAAGAGGTGAAGTAAAAATGAAAATCATCAAATCAGAGTATTACGACATTCAAAGAAAAATGGTAGCTTCCATCACAACGGACTCCTGGCAGAACATCCCCCATATTTCCTATGTTTACGAGCCGGATGTGACTGAGCTTTTTGAAGAGTATCAGAAAATTAACCATTTACGCAAACCCAAAGACAAAATAACCTTCAACACCGTTATACTCAAGGTTATAACCGAAGGCATCAAAGCCGCTCCTATTCTCAACTCTCATATCGAGTATAACCACCGTACCGCCAAGGGTAAGATTACAACCTATGAAAATATAAATATTTCAATGCCCACCATTCTCCCCAACGGTCAGATGATGACAACAAACCTTCACGACTGCCATGAAAAAACCATTGATGAAATGGCAGCAGATATGAAAAAGCTCCGCGACAAAATGGAAAACTCAGACCTTACTGAGGCTCTTTACACCGTTGCTTTTAACAAAACCGTTGAAACCGTTAAACACGGTAAGGTTTTGCAAGCTCTTTTCAGAATAGTCGAGTCAAAGCTGGGTAAAACCAAGACCAAGCTTCTCAAGGGCAAGGCAAGAAAGGATTATTACTCCATTCCCGAAAGTGAAAGACTTTGCGACAGAGATATCGAGCAAGGAACAATCACAGTTTCAAACATCGGCTCTCTTTACAGAGGTCAGAGAGGTACGGCGGCTCTTCTTGAGATAATTCCACCTCAGGTTGCAGTTTTCTGCATCGGCGCAATTCAGGAAAGACCGGTTGTAAAAGAAATCCACGGTAAAAAAGAAATTGTCATCGGCAAGGTTCTGCCTATCTGTATGGCAATGGACCACAGAGCAATGGACTTCGGCGAAGCTGTACCCTGCATTCAGAAGCTTGACGAAATCTTTGAAAACCCTCAGGTTATCCGTCAATGGCTCGATGCAGACAAGTCTCTTACTCCTATCAGAACACGCAAATTAAGCGACGCTTCATAATTTAAGCTCATCAAAAATCCGTAACACTCAGGTGCTGCGGATTTTTTCTTCTCTTGTATATGCAGTATTACCGAAGGCGGGCTTACTTTGAGGCTTTTCCGTCTTTTCTATCGGGTGAAGATGAATATTGAATATCATAAATACACAAGCAACCTGAGTTGAATAATACACCATATGCCAATCTCCTTTTGTCATAGTCAGCTCACCCATACTGTTAAAAGACGACAGCTCCCTGAGCTTCATATCGGTAACAATCTGTTCGCACTCCTCAAAAGTGAAAAGGGTGTATGCCTTTAAAACTTCCGTTAACCTATCGGCAAAAAAGCTTCTGCCGCTTTCTGTTACCGGCTTTTCACCGCCGTCGTCGGTAACCTTCGGAATAAGCATGCGTATTTCATCAATTTTGCCCTCATCCACGGTTTCTAAAGTGAGAAGCAGCTCTTCCTCTTCGTTTTCAAGCAAAAGGCTGTATACCCCGTCACGGATAAGATATTCACTCAGATCAATTCTGTTAAAAGAGGTCACTTCGTTATAATAATCGGTAAAAGCGGAAATATCCATAAAGGAATCCTTACTGCAACCGTTAAGGGAGAATGCAAGTACCATTGAAAGAAAAATTACGGACAACTTCTTTTTCATAATATCACCGATATATAGATATTGACTGAAGGGGGAAAATATGCCCTTTCTTATCCGCTTTAGTCCAACGAAAACGGCAGGTTGCAGACTTTGCTGCAGTTGGGCAGCGGCTCCCCTAAAAAAGAGTTCCGTGGAACTCTTTTTGCCTTGCTTATGCAAGGGGTTGGGCGACTGAAAGTCGCCCAACAAGGGAGCCGCCGCCTCACCGCTTGCACGAAGCCTTCCCCAATAAAACACAAACTAAGCTTTTACAATAGATATATTTTAAATTTGTTTGACTTTTTGCCTGTTAAAATGTAATATTAATTATATATAGGGAAAAATAATCCGGAGGTAATTTTAAATGCATATAACAGACATTCTTTCAAGGGTTGATCATACACTTTTATCACAGACCGCTACCTTTGATGAAATCAAAGCAATCTGTGACGACGGTATAAAGTACGGCTGTGCAAGTGTTTGTATTCCGCCCTATTATGTTAAAGCAGCTAAGAGCTATGTGGGCAACAAAATCCGAATCTGTACCGTTATCGGCTTCCCCAACGGATACAACACCACTGAGGTTAAGTGCTTCGAGGCAACAGATGCTGTCAACAAGGGTGCAGACGAAATTGATATGGTTATAAACATCGGTATGCTCAAGGATAAGAAGTATGCCGAAATACTCAGTGAAATCAAGGCAGTGAAAGCCGCCTGTATGGGAAGAACTCTGAAGGTTATTATTGAAACCTGCCTTCTCACCGAAGAAGAAAAGAAAAAAATGTGTCAGATTGTTTCCCTTTCGGGCGCTGATTTTATAAAGACCTCAACGGGCTTTTCAACCGGCGGTGCAACAAGAGAGGATATAGCTCTTTTCAGTGAAAATGTTGAGCCTCACCTGAGCATCAAAGCCGCAGGCGGAATTTCAAGCTTAGATGATGCAGAAGCAATGATAAAGCTGGGTGCATCAAGACTTGGCACAAGCCGTATTGTTAAAATAGTTAAAAACGAGCTTTCAAGCGGATATTAAGGAGGATATTATGACAGCTTCAACACCACACATAAATCTGAAAGAGGGCTGCTCCTTCGCTAAAACCGTGCTTATGCCCGGTGACCCTCTCAGAGCAAAAATGATTGCTGAAACTTTTTTTGAAAATCCTGTTCTCATCAACAACGTCAGAGGTATTCAGGGCTATACAGGCACATATAAGGGACATCCCGTTTCGGTTATGGCAAGCGGTATGGGTATGCCCTCAATAGGCATTTATTCCTATGAGCTTTACAGCTTCTTCGGTGTTGAAAATATAATCCGTGTGGGCTCTGCAGGAGGTATCGGTGAAGGCATCGGACTTCGTGATGTTATTGCAGGCATAGGCGCAAATACAAATTCAAGCTTCGCCTCCCAGTACGGCGCGAGAGGAAGTATTGCCCCCACCTGCTCTTTTGAGCTTCTCTCAACTGCAGTGGATTCGGCAAAGGAAATCGGTATTGAAATGAAGGTGGGTAATTTGCTTTCTTCCGACACCTTTTACGACGCTGACTCTGACAGTCTGAAAAAATGGGCAAAGGCAGGCTCACTTGCCGTTGAAATGGAAGCAGCCGCTCTTTATCTTACAGCTATGCACTGCAAAAAAAGAGCTCTTGCAATATGCACTGTTTCCGACCTACCCTTCACAGGCGAGGGCTGCAGTGCCGAGGAAAGACAGAACACCTTTACCGATATGATAAAAATTGCCCTTGAAACGGCAATAAGAATGGACAAGTGATTTTATGAAATACAAGCGTGTTTTTCTTATTGTACTTGACAGCGTGGGTATCGGCGAGCTCCCCGACGCCGCTTCTTACGGCGATGAAGGCAGCAACACCCTGAAAAGCTGTTTTCTGCAAGAGGGATTCTCCATACCCAATCTTAAAAAGCTGGGTATTTTCAATATTGACGGCATTGATTATGCCGAAAAAGAAGTCGCACCAATTGGCGCCTACGGAAGATGCGCCGAAAAATCCAAAGGCAAGGATACAACTACGGGACACTGGGAAATCTGCGGACTTATATCCGAAAAACCGTTCCCGACTTATCCCAAAGGCTTTCCCGATGAGATTATCAGAGAATTTGAGAAACGAACAGGCAGAAAGGTTATCTGTAACAAGCCTTATTCGGGCACCGATGTTATAAGAGATTACGGCAAGGAGCACCTTGAAACAGGTTCTCTTATCGTATACACATCTGCCGACAGTGTCTTTCAGATTGCAGCCCACGAAAGCATTATCCCCACCGAAAAGCTATATGAATACTGCCTGACAGCAAGAGATATTCTCAAGGGGGAGCATGCAGTGGGCAGGGTGATTGCAAGGCCCTTTGAGGGCGAATATCCCAATTTTAAAAGAACGGCAAGACGCCACGATTTCTCTCTCCTTCCGCCCGGAGATACACTTATAGATGTGCTTACCGGCGGCGGGTACGAGGTTATTCCCGTGGGTAAAATTTATGATATATTTGCAGGAAAATCCCTCGAAAAATCTATTCCCACCAAATCAAACCGTGAGGGAATGGAGATTACGGAAAAGTGTCTTAATAAGGCTTTCAAGGGTCTGTGCTTTACAAACCTTGTTGATTTTGATATGGTTTACGGCCACAGAAACGATGCAAAGGGCTATGCGAAAGCTCTTATGGAGTTTGACTGTTGGCTCGGTGAATTTATTAAAAAGCTGAAAAAAGGCGATGTTCTTATCATAACCGCCGACCACGGCTGTGACCCCGTCACACCGAGCACCGACCATTCAAGAGAATACACTCCCCTTCTGGTTTACGGCGAAGGCATCAGAGCGATAAATCTCGGCACAAGAGAAAGCTTTGCCGATATAGGAAAAACCATTGCTGACCTTTTCGGTACCGAAAACAACCTCAGCGGAAAAAGCTTTAAAAAGGATATAATAAAGGAGCAATAATATGACAGATGTTGAACTTATAGCCCTCGCAAAGAGTGCGGCTGAAAATGCCTATGTCCCCTATTCGGGCTTTACGGTAGGCGCTGCTCTTCTTTGCAAAAACGGCAAGGTTTATCTCGGCTGCAACATAGAAAACGCCGCCTACTCCCCCACAAACTGCGCCGAAAGAACTGCCTTTTTCAAGGCGGTGAGCGAGGGTGAAAGAGAATTTACCGCCATTGCAATTGTAGGCGGTAAAAGTCTTAATTTTTCCGATTACTGCTCTCCCTGCGGAGTATGCCGCCAGGTTATGAGTGAATTCTGCGACGGAGATTTCAAGATAATTCTGGGCAAAAATGACGGAGAATACAAGGTATATACCCTGAATGAACTGTTGCCCCTGAGCTTCAATCTGTAAGCAGTAATTCACAAACAAAACTACCGTCTTTTATAACATCAGTAACCCCTCGGCTTGGCCGAGGGGTTACTGTCATATATTGATATAATAAATATCGTTGCCTCTTGATTTGATAAACTTTATAAGGTTCTCAAACTTAAGCCATAAAAACGCGGTGTTGTCATTGGGATGAAAGCCGATATAGCCCTCAACCTTTTTAAGATCACTGTCAAGCACAACATTAACATCTGCATCGGGGTCGTTGATTATACCAAACGGAGAAACTGCCCCGGGAGTAAGCCCCATATGCTTCATAAGCCTTTCGTCCGAACCGAAGGAAAGCCTTGAGCATCCGAGCTGTCCTCTTATATCCTGCTGAATATCGGGATGCTTATCCTTGAGCATAGAAACAACATAGTGGGTTTTGCCGTTTGCGTTTCTGAGAAACAGATTTTTGCATACCTCACCGTCGTTAAAAATACCCATTGCATCCATATCCTCTATGGTGGTTACTGCTTCATGGTGAATTACCTTATATTCAATTCCAAGCTCGTCGAGAGCCGCATATACCTTTTCCTGCTCAGTCATACTCCATCCTCACTTTTTTATATAGGTCGATACATTTCCGTCATCAGCGGTAAGAGTAAGCACGTTTCCTCTTATACTGTAGGTATAGGTATTGCTTATTGTTGCTCCGTATATAGAAGCGCTTATTGTTATTTTTTCGCCGCTTACGGAATAACTTCCCTTATATGTACCGTTTATGGGGATATTGATAACAGGAAGCGTGATATTCACATAGGTAATATCAACAATTCCGCCGTCCTTGAACTCGTAGCCGCTCATACCCGAGCCGTCGCTCCACTTGCCCAGAAGATCATCACTTATATTACCCGAGGGTGCAGTACCGCTTCTTGTAAGAACGTATCTCCCGTCGATATTTTCAAGACAAAGCAAATTATCGGAAACACGGTACTCAAACTTTTCCGTTACCTTGTCACTGCCAGAGGTGTACTGTATGCTCACTTCATCCTTGTCAGTGATATATACACCGCTGAAATCACTGCCGTTTCTTGTGAAAATTACGGTTCCGTCAGCTTTGAAGGTGTATTTTACACTGCCGTCGTCACTGTTCCATGAGCCTGCAAGGTCGATACCGTCAGGTTGCTCTGTCTGAGGCTGAGAAGGCTCCGTAACATCGGTGCCGCTATCGGTGTCGGTATCTGTAGAGCGCATATAGGTGGAAATGTCACCGTCCTCTGTGCTGACAAGTGTAAGAACATCACCCGAAACCGATGCTTCATAGGTGTTGGCAATTGTTCCCGTATATATCGATGTGGTTATTGTAAGTCTGTTACCGTCAAGAGTGTAAACACCGTCATAAGTCTCATTGACGGAGACTCCTATTTCCGAAAGGTCAAGGTTAATATAGGTTATGCCTACTATACCGTTTTCCTTAAACTCGTAGCCGCTCATATCAGCTCCGTCACGCCACTTGCCGAGAATAAGCTTATTAAGGCTTTCGCTCTGACTGTTATCACCGCCGATATTTACGTCATTTGTGCTATCGGAGCCCGCCGGCGCTAAGGTTGTATTTTCTTTATCATCACTGTCGGATTTGTCATTATTCTGATTTGATATAAAGAGAAAAATACCTGCACCCGCAACAGTGAGAGCAAGAACTGCCGAAATAACAATCAAAATAATCTTTTTATTAAGCATACAACTTCCTCCTTGCCAAAGGGATTCAGAGGGAGTCTGAGACTCCCTCTATTTTATTTATCCTTTTTTGTAAAAACGATTTCGCCGCCCTCAGCACCGTTGTCATAAACGGGTGTAAGAATCATATTGCCGTCCTCAAATTCGAGTTCGTATCTGAAATCAAATGAAACCTCAACAATCACAGTAAGCTTTGTGTGAATTTCAAGATAGTTCTTTCCGTCTTCCTTTTCGATGGAGTAGGTGCCGTCATAGGTACCCTTTACGGGAAGGTCAACACCGGGAATTACAGCATCAAGATAGGTGATTTCAACATTTCCGTCCTTGTCAAATTCAAAGGTTATATATTCGCTATCCCATACGCCCTTGATTCTCTGCTCGGGTGAAGCAAAGAAAAGAAATGCTCCCACACCGATTGCCGCTACAACTACCACTGCTATTACCGCTTTTAAAATTTTCATAATAATACCTCCTGAAAAAATATATGTTCGTTGAATTTTATATAATAACTGTTTTCTCATTAAAACAGTATTATAAGAATTTATTTAACCTATCATTGAGTTGTAATAATCTATTGTTTTCTTTGCAAGATCATTTATTTCTTTTACGGTTTTTTCACCGCTGTAATCTTCAACAGAAAGAGTGTATCTGTCTGTAAGCTTTTTGCTGAAATCCATAACGTCACTATAAACACGTTCTTCTTTGATTACGCTTTCCCAGCTTGACACCTCGTCCTTTCTGATAAAGTACATAATATGATAACCGAACTCGGTTTCAACGATACCCACATCGCCTGCTTGTCTGCCTTCCTCAAGAGCCCAGTTTTCAAACTCGGCAACCATATAACCCTTTGTAACGTCTTCATAGATACCGCCCTGAGAAGCGTTGCCGTCTGACGAATACTTCTTTGCAAGCGCCGCAAAGCTATCTTCGGTACAGTCACCCTCAAGATATTCAATAAGCTTATCCTGTGTTTCCATATAAAGAGCAGGGTCCTTTGTTGTTTCAAGATCAACATCAATGTCTATGTTTACACCGTACTTCGATGTATCAAGAAGCTCCGCTTTTATATCCGAAGCACCTTCCTGATTTTCACCGAACTGCAAAAGCACATGTCTTACATCATAGATATATTCTGTGGGAATCTTGTGTACGGGGTCAACCATCATATATACGATATAGCCCGTATTCTCTATTTCAACAATATAGGTTTCGCCCGCCTTTCTTTCACTGCTTATTGCCCATGATGCAAATTCGCTGTCACCTGTTTCAGCACTGAGAACATCATAGGATGTGTCCTTAAGAAGAGTATAGCTATCCTCTGTTATCATATCGTTATATTTCTGATTGCCTAATTCTTTTTCGCAGTTTGCAGCCATAAGCTTAAAGGATTCACTGTCGGTTACTGCATCGGCAAAATTTTCCGCCTTGGCTTTGGCATCATCCATAGTTTTCTGAGTAACAGCCGCCGCAGTTTCTTCACCTGTTATAACCTTTTCAGCTCTGATAACATAGTTTCTCAAGGTTACAGCGCCGTATAATGTTAAATTCTCGCTATAGATTTTTTCGAGAGCTTCAGTGGTATAGTTATCCCCGAAAAATCCGCTTTTTATTGTATCAATCTTATTTATAAGATACCGTTCGTTAACTATTTCGATGTACTTTTTTTCCGTCATATTCTCGCCGAAATATTCCGTGAGATATTCGCTGAGAGACGAGCCCTGAGCTTCAAAGCTTACCTTGCTTTGCTCGATATAGGAATCAATCTCATCAAGCTCTGACTCATTGAGGGTTATACCGTTACGCTCAGCATAGTCAACATATGCCTTTGTTGTAATAATCTGCTTTTTAGCAGAATCTTCAATATAGTCTGCAAAGGTGGGATTCTCTATGCCTTCGATCTCATTCGGATATTTCTGTTCATCGGGCGTAAGCTTCCAATCAAAGCCTGTAAGCATAGCTCCGTAGCCCTCGCCGTAATAATAATCATACTGGAAGGAGGTTGAAGCCAGATTATCGTATATTGTTGCACAGAAATAGTAAAATTCCGTCTGATCTACCGTGAGATCACCGTTACCTAATTTTTCATTATCAATAAGGTAACTGTAATCTTCGGGAGCCTCTTCCCCGCCGTCTTCACCGGTCTGATTATCATCCTCAGCTTCGGGTTCCTTTTGCCCACCGATTTGACCTGCTTTATCACTATCCTTTGAGAAGAATTTATCTGCTATGAAATATCCGGCAACAAAGGATATTACAAGGATCACCGCAGCAATAA
Organism: Acutalibacteraceae bacterium; assembly: GCA_045537485.1. Classification (GTDB taxonomy): domain Bacteria; phylum Bacillota; class Clostridia; order Oscillospirales; family Acutalibacteraceae; genus UBA6857. The sequence continues at coordinate 10,352 of JAZSPQ010000055.1, forward strand.
TTATGCTGATGATTTTTTTGTTGGACATTATAATCCTCCTTTTGAACTGCAATTAGTTTACAGTATATTTTAGCACAGAAAAACTGTTTTGTACAGTAAATTTCCATACTTTCCAATTTATTAACTTTTCCGTGTGACAAAAGGCTTGATATTGAAATAAAACCACAGATATGTTAAAATAACTTAAAATTATTTAAAGAGGGTATTTTTTTGACTGAGTTTATAAAAGAAATCCCCTTGTGGGAGCGACTGAAAAGCACAGATAAGCCAATTCTTCTTTACGGAATGGGTAACGGTGCCGATATGATAATAGAGGTTCTGAACAGCCTCGGGCTGGATTTTGCAGACACCTTTGCAAGCGATGAATTTGTCAGAGGCCATTATTTTCATGGCAAAAGAGTTTTGAAGTTTTCCGAAGCCAAGGAAAAATACGGCGATTTTATTATTCTGATGACCTTTGCCGTCCACGATGAAGCCACACTTCATAAGGTCAGACAAATGTCAGAGGAATATGAGCTTTATTCCCCCACCGTACCCATAGCAGGCAAAGAGCTTTTCACCGCCGAATATCTCAGAGAAAACAGCCACAGCTTCAGAAAGGCTTATGATATGCTTTCCGATGAGCAATCGAAAAGAGTCTTTATAGATGTGCTCAACTTCAAAATAAGCGGAAAAACCGAATATCTTTTCTCATGTCAGAGTGAAAAAAGCGAGGTTTACGAAAACATCCTTAAGCTTAATAAGGATGAGGTTATAGTTGATTTAGGCGCCTATGACGCAGACACAATCAGAGAGTTTTTATCTGTAACCGACGGTAATTACAAAAAAATATATGCCTTCGAGCCTGATGCCAAAAACTTTAAGAAGCTTCTAAAAAAAACAGAGCACCTCACCGATATCGAATGCTTCAACATCGGAGCCTGGGATAAAAAAGACCGCCTCTTTTTCAACAAGAAGGGCGGCAGGAGCTCACACCGCGACACCACGGGTATCTCTATTGATTTTGACAGCGTTGATAACAGGATCAGGGATAATGTCACATTTATAAAAATGGATATTGAAGGAGCTGAGCTCAGAGCTCTTGAAGGTGCAAGAAGCACGATTATCGAGCACCGTCCCAAGCTTTATGTCTGCGCCTATCACAGAAACGAGGATATGTTCGCTCTTCCCTTTAAAATAAAAGAGCTTTATGAGGGCTATAAAATATACTTCAGACATCACCCTTATATCCCCGCATGGGAATCAAATTTTTATGCAACGGAATAAAAAATCTGCCACGGAGCTGATTGCTCCGTGGCGCTTGTTTTTAATAATAGCTGTATCCTGCTGAGGCGTAGTTGTTAATTGTTGTTCTTGCAACAGTCTTTAAAAATTCTTTTACATCCTTTACATACTTGGCTTTATAATCCGCAACGGGATTTGCTGCCAGAGTATCAGCATCAAAAGCATCGAAATCCTCAGCTACGGATGCATCCTTGATAACCGTTGCCCAGCTTGTCACTTCTTCTTTTGCAATAAAGTACATAATGTGATAACCGAACTGAGTTTCAACGATACCAACATCGCCTGCTTTTCTGCCTTCTTCAAGAGCCCAGTTTTCAAACTCTGCAACCATTTGTCCCTGAGGTACATCTTCATAGATACCGCCCTGAGAAGCGTTGCCGTCTGCCGAATGCTCCTTAGCCAGCTCACCGAAGCTCTCTTCTGTCATCTTACCGTCAAGATATTCCTTAAGAATATCCTGAGCTGCCATATAAAGAGCAGGGTCCTTTGCTGTTTCAAGATCAACATCAATGTCGATAACCGCTTCATATGCACCGGTATCAAGAAGCTCTGCAACTATTTCCTCAGCTGTTTCGTCTGTTGAGTTTTCTGTGGCTTCTTCATCGGTTTCTTCGGTTGCTTCTTCGCTCTTTTCCTCTTCGGGGAACTTAATGAGGATATGTCTTACATCATAAGTATATTCACTGTCGATCTTGTGAACAGGCTCACTTATCATATAAACAGTATAGCCTACACCTGCTTTTTCAGCAACATAGGTTTCGCCTGTCTTTCTTGATTCGTGGAAAATCCAATCGGCGAAATCTCCGTTATTTTCAGCATCAATGGTGGTGTAATCCACATCTTCTTTAAGAGTGAGGGTATCGTCAGTAAGGTATTTCTCGTAATCCTTGTTTTCTTTTTCCTTTTCAATGTCTGCAGCTGCCTGAAGGAAAGCTTCTTCCTCTGTTAAAGCTGCAAGTGCATCGGCCTTTTCCTTGGCTGAAGCCATTTCTTCATCTGTGGCGGATCTTTTTTCATCCTTGCCGATAGCCTCAACAGCGTAGACTCTGTATGAAACAACGCCGTAATCTGTGATTTTTTCAAGATAGATTTCCTCGATCTTTTCATCTGTATATACAGCGGAAAACTCCTCGTTCTTGAGCTCGCTGACCTTCTGAGCGATAGTGATCTCGGTTAAAATCTTTTCATAAAGAGCGGGTGTCATACCCTTTCCGTAGCCGTATTCGGAACGCAGGTAGTTAGCATAGCCGTAGCCGCTGTTTTCAGCAGTAGTCTTCATACTGTTGATAGCGCTCTGAACCTCAGCCTTTTCTGTTGCATCAAGGGTGATGCCGTTATCTTCAGCGTACTTGACATAGGCCTTTACTCTCTGAAGCTCGGTTTTTGCCTGATCGATAATATAGTCTGCAACAGTGGGATTTTCTATACCTTCAACAGTGCCTGCATAGGGCTGTTTATCGGGCTGAGTCTGCCAATCAAGGCCTGTGAACATTACGCCGTAGCCCTCGCCGTATGATTCATACTGCATTGCGCTTTCAAAAAGATTCTGGTAAGCTCTGGTGCTGTAATACACCATTTCATACTTATCGACCTCAGCACCGCCGACAGTCATCATCTTTTTGCCTCTTTCGAACATACCCAAAGAGCTAAGTACAATACCTGCTATACCCATAACAAGAGCGATAACAACTATAACAGATACAATAGACTTGTTTTTCTTATTCCATATTATTTTGTGTCTTTGTTTGGCGTTTTTTTTCGCCGCTTTTGCAAGACGTGCCTTTCTTTCCTCACGGTAAAGCTCGGCAGCACTCTTTTCTTGTTTAGCCATTAGATTCATCCTTTTCTGATTTATATTTGGAACCTTAAGTTCACAGCTAACAGTTATTCTATACTATTTTCATAAAAAATGCAAGTATTTAAAAACTATTGATTTAAATATAAGACAGAAACTTTAATTCTGACTAAATGCACCCACCCGATTTTTCTTTTCATTTTTATCAGAGTCCAAATATTCGGTCTGTAACTCATTTTTCTTTTATTGATTATTGACAGTTTCGAAATTACTATCTAAAATTGTAATTAGAGAACAAATGTTCGTTTTGTCGATACGTATGTCAGGGGGTATAGGAAAAATGAATATAAACGATGAAAAGCTTGAGGGATATTTTGCCGCTGAAGCATTTAAAAGTTGGCAGGTAAAAGCCCGTGAAGCAGAACAGCAGGAAATATTAAATAAAAGAAAGGCAGATTTACAAGGCTTAGTCAGAAAGGTGTTGCGGGAAGAGCTTGATGCCTTCGACAGAAAGCTTGTAGAGCTCCATTGGTACAGGGGGCTTTCAAAAAGCAAGGTGGCAGAAATACTCGGCGTCGACCGCTCTACGGTGCACAGACATTTCTCAATGATAAACGAAACCGTGTACGAAAAGCTCAAGTATGCCGTTGAGCTCATTTACGGCACACGCGCCGGTGACAAAACCAAAAAAATAATAAATGAAAACAGCAAAACGCTCAGTTCTCATATCAATTCGGACAAAATTTCAAAAAGACTTAAGTCCTTGCGTGCCGAAAATTGTCTTACTGTTGACCACTTAAGTGAAAAAACAGGAATCAGTTGCCTTCGCATCAGACAAATTGAGAAAAAAGGCAGTCTGATGACCATGTCCGAGCTGAAAAAGCTTACGGATGTTTATGATGTCAGCAGTAATTACATAATTTTCGGCGCAGGCTGAAAGGAGAAGCAATGGAGCAGTTATACATAGAATATGAAAAGTCAATCGCACTGCAGACCGATGTTATCGAAAAAAATCGCCAAAGGCTTCTTTGCGCAAGAAACAAACATAATATCAAAGAGGTCAAACGTCTCAATTCTCTCTTACGGGTACTCTATGAGGAAAAATGGGAGCTTGAGGAAAAAATCCGCGAAATCAGAAAGTATATCAGCACATAAATATGAAAGGACTGTCAGCGTTCAACTAAGCCGACAGTCCTGTATTTTATTTATTCACATGGAAAATAGAGGGAACAAAGTCCTTTGCTGTGTCGCTTTTTATCTGAATGGCAAGAGTTTCAACAGCGGCAACTGACAATATGCAGCTGTTAACAAACATCCAGAATTGAGGGTCAACAAACTGAATTATCAGAGGCATAAGATAAACCGTTCCGCCGAAAAGCTTATCCACATATGTATGCGGAATATAAAACCTGTTAAACTTCTTCTTTGAATAAAATGCGGCTATCACAAGTATACCAATGGATATGCAAAGCCAACCCATCATCCAGAGGGGCACCATTTTTTTGACCAGAAATATCTTGAGCATAGCAAGGCTCACAAAGCCGTCACCCGCCGTATCAAGAACTGCACCCAGAATACTTGTGGAGCCTGTTTTTCTTGCTATAGGGCCGTCGATTAGATCGGTAAAGGCACAAAAGCAATATATAATCAAAAAAGGCACGGTAAAGTCATTGAACAGCAACAGTATAAATGCACCCACTATTCTGCTACCGCTTACTATATTTGCTAAATGCTTTTTCATTATTATACTTCGCCTCTTTTTCATCTCTGTTTTTGATTTGCAACATTGTATCACACTATCCTAAAAAATAAAAGCACCGTTATGGGTTATAATGATAGATTCACAAAATTTTTACATTTTGTGAATCTGTTTATCATTTTTCTATTATTTATAGTTATACTCTGAATACTGCAACACATTTCTCATACAGAATAACAGTAAAAATGCTATTGCCAGGTTTATCGGTACCGTTGCCAGATATGAAAGCTCAGCATTAAAGGGCGCTGAAAAGCTGACAAGCACCGCCGCTATAACGGCAGGAATTGAAAACAGCATAATTATCAGCATATAAACTATAACGGAAAAAACATTCCTTTGACTTGTGCTGAACAGCCTTTGTAAAACAAGATTTGCACCGATGAATATAAACCCGAAGCCTATTCTTGCCGCAACCATAGCAATGCTTACTGTAAAATCAAGCTCAAGTATGAAATGAACCGGTATGAAGCAGACTATGCTTTCGGTTATAACCGTCGGTATCTGCTCTGCAATGAGATTTGTAAGCTTTTTGAAGGGCTTTTCAGGTATAAGATAAACATAGGGATAAACCAGCTCCTTCGCCCATCTACCCATAGCAACGGTAAGAGTGAGGGTATAGACACTTGTTATGAATATGCCAAAATCCGACGGAATAATAAAGGCATAAATTGCAAGCATAGCTGTTATAACAAGAGATGTCTTATCAAGAATGAAAACTCTGCTTCGACGGTTTTCAATTCTGTGTTTTTCTCTTATAACCGCTGCGCCCAGTCCCCTGTTCAGTCCCTCTTTGCCGACCTTAATGCTTTTCGGCGTGATTTCTGCGGTTTTACCCTCTTTAGCGGCGGTAACGGCTGAGAAGGAAACCTCTGTAGCCGTTAAAACGTCCTCGTAAAAATCACCCTTAGCCTTAGAGAGCACTGCATAATAAACAGCTGTGAAAAGCACGCCTGCGAGAACACCTGAGCCTATTTTCAAGGCTTCACCCGAAACAATGCCTTCAACGGTCATTGTGACAAAGCCGCTCACAGGCATAAGATACATAAGCTTATTTCTGACGGCAGCAACCGCAAGAGCCAAGTCGAAGCCCTGCAAAATTCCGCCGTTAAAAATAACGCTGACAGCAAAAACACCTATGATACCGTAAAAAACAGACTTTCCTATTGCAGTTTTTCTGTCTGAGGAGCCTACGGCGATATAAATAAGGGTTGCCACCATCTGTGAAAAGAGGGCGGTTATTCCGTATCCTGCCGCAACAATAATCAGTGTGGTATATTCAATACCGTAATAATCATTTGCAAGTGTATACTGAAAAAGCAGAAAGGCACCCAGATAAAGGGATTTGCCAAGCTGCTGAAGCATTCCGAAAAACAGAGCCTTTGATGCTTTTATCGGTGAAACAAATATCAGGTTGACATCAGCCATTGAAAATATTGATGCACCGTTTGAAAATCCGTTTTTAGCCGATATAACAAAAACTGCGGCGTATAAAAGAGCAACAATAGCGTAAAACTCTTCCATACTTCTGTATATTTTATCAGGCTCCTGCTCCAGAGTTGAGGGTAGCAGAGTAATAATCACACAGGCGATAAGTATTGCTGCAAACACCAGCTTGGAGGGCTGACGGATAAACTGCCTTAGCTGATTTTTCAGCCTTGTGAAAAACAGATAACTGAGTGCGCCCATTATTCGCCACTCCTTTTTTCCGTAACATCGAAGAAGAGCTCTTCAAGATTTACGCTTCCGTCAGCTTTACTCTTGCGGGCTCTGACTTCACCGCCGACCATAATGTAAACGCTGTCCCAATAGTCCTCAACACTGTCTATCATATGGGTGCTGATAAGTACGCTTGCGCCCTCATTTTTCAGCTCTGTGAAAATATCCTTGAGCTGCTTAATTGCGTGCGGGTCAAGACCGACCATCGGCTCATCAAAGATAACCACCTTCGGCTTATGCACCAAAGCACAGCAAACGGAAAGCTTCTGCTGCATACCCTTTGAAAGCTCCTTGGCAAGCTTATCCTTTTTATCGTAAAGCTCAAAACGCTTTAAAAGTCTTTCGCTTATTCCGTCATCCTCTGTTTTATAGGCTCTTAAAATAAATTCAAGATGCTCCTTTACTGTAAGAAGGTCATAAACCGCCGGCATTTCCGGCACATAACCGAGAAGTCTTTTTGCTTCAAGACTTTTGTTGTTATATCCGCCGAGAGTAATTTCACCTTCATATCGGAGAAGTCCGCAAACAGATTTGATCAACGTTGATTTACCTGCACCGTTCGGGCCTAAAAGCACGGCAATCTCACCGGAGTTCACCTCAAGACTGACATTATTGTTTGCAAGGGTTTTACCGTACTTTTTTGTCAGGTTTTTAACAGTAAGCATAAACTACCACCTTAAACGATTTTTTCAAGACCTTTATTGTCCGTCTTTTCGCCCCGGCGCTTTAATTCAAGCTTTTCCTTAAGAAGGTTGAAGCTTTCTTTTGTAACAGGATAGAAAATAAGTCCCACAACAGAAAGAAGAAGGAAAATCGCCGGCACAATTGTGGCAATGTTTTCAATGGCGTTTTTGGCACTGTCGGGCTGAACCTCAAGGGCACCGTCGTATTTACCCCATTCAAGAATCATACCTGAAAGCCACATACCGATTGCCGCACCGAATTTCTGGAAGAACTGCGGAAAAGCGGTAATCATACTTTCACGGCGCTTACCGTTAACATATTCGTCAACCTCAACAAGGTCGTATGCCATTGAATAGAACACTGTCCAGAAGCAGCCGAGTCCTATGGCACAGGCAAAAACAGATGCGATAAGCATACCGATATTATCTATACCGATAAGCTTGATAACGGAAAGAGCTGACATTGTTATCAATGTGAAGATTATACTTGTTTTTCTTCTGTCGGTTTTTTCGGCAACCTTTGTAACAATGGGAATAATAATCGCCATGGCCACAACAAGGGTGGTAATAACAATAACCATATCATCCTCACTCATACCTAATTTACCCTGAACAAGATATGCAAAGTTTGTCTGAATCATTGAGGTTGCAACAAGGAAGAAGAATACAAAAACAACAAACCATCTGAAGGGCTTGATTCTGAGGATTTCAACATAATCCTTAAGCTTAACCTTTTCGCCCTGCTGTGTTTCGGTACGTGTCAGGGTTACTCCCTTAAGGCTCTTAGCCGCAACAAGACCTGTTAAAATTGCAATAATGCCCAGCACGAGAGCGGTAAGTGTCCAACCTAAAGCAAGAGAAAGTGAAAGACCCACAAAAAGGCCGGGAAGAACCGAGGGAACCGCGTTGCCGATAAATATGCAAAGGGTATTGAAAAGTGAGCTCTGGCCTCTGATAGCTGTTCTTTCGTCATAGTCCTGCGTGATTTCTGCAATAACTGCATAATAGGGAATGGTGTAAACCGTGTAAGCAAGCCAGAAAAGCATTGTCAGGGCAACATAGAAAACAAACTTCAGCCCTTCATGAATATCCCCCAAGGGAAGAAAGGCACCCACAAAGGTAATACCTACCGGCACTGATGCCTTAAGCATCAATCTTCGCTTATCAACACCGGGACGGTCCGCATAGCCGCCGATAATAGGGTCGGTTATGGCATCCCATGCAACGGAAATCAGGTTTACCGTACCTGCAAGGGCGGCACTCAGGCCTGCAACGTCGGTGAGGAAAAACAGATAATATGTATAAAACATATTGTAGAGAATTGACTCGGTGGAAATGCCGACACAATAGCCGAGTCTTTTACGCTTGGTAAATGTCAGATTGCTCATATTGATTTCTCCTTTTCACACTATTTTAAACTAGTATCTTAATTTTAGCACACTATTTTCAATTTGAACAGACATATTAACAATTTTATTTAATGCAATTTAAATACATTTCTTTTTATAAAAAATATAAATCGTCGTGTTTTTTTATCAACGTAGTGTTGCTTTTCGTGAACAAGTGTGCTAAAATATTTTATATCAACAGGGAGATGAAAAAACATGGAAAATAAAATCGACAGCAGAAGAGTCAAAATGACAAAAAAGCTTCTTAAAGCAAGCCTCATAGAGCTTATGAGGGACACTCCTTTACATTCGATAACGATTAAGGATATCTGCGACGGTGCCGAAGTGAACCGCAGCACCTTTTACAGACACTATAACACGCAGTTTGACCTTTACAACGATATAATCGGCGATATTTCGGCAGATATTGAAGCAATCCTTTTAAAAGAAAGCGGCGAAGGCTTTGATATATGTGTTTTTCTGACACGGGTGCTTGAATATATTGAAAAGAACAGAGATACCTTCCTTGTGGTTCTTAGTGACCGAGGAAGCATAGGTCTTGGTGAAACCTTTAACCGCATAACGGGAAAATTCATCCCCGCAAAAGAGTCAACCGAGCTTGGCACCTATATTGCCCAGTTTGTTGCGGCAGGTATGACAAGTATTCTGTGGACATGGTTGAACAAGCCTGTTCGACGCAGTGCAAAAGAGGTCGCAAGCCTTATTCACACCCTTATGCTTCACGGGCTCAGAAGAGCTATCGATTTTTCAAGCAAAAATTCATAACTTCAGAACCGACTGCGGCTTTAAAAAAAGCTATGCTGTCGGTTCTTTGTTTGTTTTTATCAAAAACAACGGCAGTGGCGGGCGGCGGCTCCCTAAGGCAAAACCCGACGGTTTTGCCTTCTCCCGTGGTACGGGAGGCTGCTGTGGCGAAGGCCACAGCAGCAGGGAGCCGCCCGCCCCCGGCAACGTAGCATTCCCCTACAGCCGCACAGCATATCGCAACCGTTTCCATATTGACTTTAAACTCACCTTTCTATATAATATACAGATAGGAAGTGATAGAAAATGTATAACTTTTTTGCTGATAAAAACAATCGCAACGACAACTGCTATTACATAGAAGGCCGTGACCTCAATCACATCAGAAACGTGCTTCGCATGAAGGAAGGAGACACCTTTTTTGTCAGCGAAAAGGGCATCAGCTCCCTGTGCAGACTTATAAGCCTTGATGACACCGAGGCAGTGGCTGAAATTTTGGAAGAAAACTGCAACAACACAGAGTTGCCTGTGAAAATATACCTTTTCCAAGGTCTCCCAAAAGCAGATAAGATGGAGCTTATCATTCAGAAATGCGTTGAGCTTGGTGCTTATGAGATTATTCCCTGCGAGATGCAAAGATGCATTGTAAAGCTTGACGATAAGAAAAAGAAAAGCAAAATTGAGCGCTGGCAGGCTATCAGTGAAAGTGCCGCAAAGCAGAGCAAGCGCAATATTATCCCCAAAATCGGTGATGTGCTCCCCTTCAATCGGCTAAAGGACAGAATCGGAGAATTTGATTTATTTATTGTTCCTTACGAAAACGAAAGAGGTATGGCGGCAACAAAAGAAACTCTCGATAAAATTCGGCAAGGCATGAAGATAGGCATTCTTATCGGGCCGGAGGGCGGCTTTGAAGAAAAAGAGGTTGAAGCCCTGATTGCTCAAGGTGCTGTTCCTCTTTCTTTAGGCAACAGAATTTTACGCACCGAAACAGCCGCTATAACTGCTGTAGGCATGTGTATGCTTCACATTGAAATGAATTTAGGGTGACAGTAATGACGGATTTACCTATTGAATACAGAGAAAGAATGAAACGGCTTCTCGGTGATGAGTATGAGTGCTATATTAAAGTCCTCTCAGAGAAGCCTGTCCGAGCCTTCAGAGTCAATACCGATAAAATAAGCGTTGAGGACTTTTTAAAAATCAATCCCTTCGGCGGTGAGAAGATACCCTATGTGAATAACGGCTTTTATTTTGACTATGACGGAATCGGCAACCATCCATTTCACCACGCAGGTATGATTTACATTCAGGAGCCGGGTGCTATGGCTCCCGCCGAATGTATTGACATTCAGCCTGACTGGAAAATTCTCGATATGTGCGCCGCTCCCGGAGGCAAGAGCACTCAGCTGAAAAACAAGCTCGGAAAAGGCGGCGTTCTTGTTTCGAATGAGATAATCCCCTCAAGATGCAAGATACTCACAGGCAACATTGAAAGATTAGGACTCAGAAACACGGTCACCACCTGTATGGATACGGATAGACTCGCCAAAGCCTTTCCCGAGACCTTTGACCTTATAATGGTTGATGCCCCTTGCTCCGGCGAAGGAATGTTCAGGAAAGAAGAAATCGCCGTCACCGAATGGAGTGAGGAAAACGTAAGGAAATGCGCCGTAAGGCAGGCGGAAATCCTTAAAAATGCAGTCAGATGTCTTAAAGGCGGCGGATACATAATCTATGCAACCTGCACCTTCTCACTTGAAGAAAATGAAATGCTTATTGACTCTTTTCTGTCTGAGCATCCTGAGTTTGAACTTTTACCCGTAAAAAAAGAGGTTGCCGAGAGCACCTCTGACGGAATTTTCTTCGATGGCTGTAAAGCGGAAAACATCGGATACTGCCGAAGGTTTTATCCCCATAAAAGCAGAGGCGAGGGTCAGTTTATGGCTGTTTTACACAGCACCGTTTCAGAAAGCTTCTCTAAAAAGAAGGATAAACCAAAGGCTGAAAAAATCGACAATACGGTTACTGCATTTCTTTCAGATGTGCTTACCGACTATGACACCGATAAGGCGATTATGTATAACGATAGTCCGGTTTACTTCACTAAGGAACTTGATATAAAAAAAGGCACTGCTTTTTCCTGCGGAGTTACAATAGGCGAAATCAAAAAGAACTATATTCAGCCCCACCACCAGTTTTTTATGGCCATGGGCAAGAATTTCAAAAGAAAAATTGATCTCTCCCCCGACAGTGAGGAAATAAGAAAATATCTCAGGGGCGAGGAATTCGACACCGACTGCGAAAATGGCTGGGCAGTTGTGACCGTCTGCGGCTGCACTCTCGGCGGTGTTAAGGTAGTTTCAGGCAAGGCAAAAAATCATTACCCGAAAGGGTTAAGAATAAGAGGAGGATAAATTATGGCATTTATTCAGTTTTTTTCACAGCTTTTCTCAAAAATTGTTACACTTTTTTTCACCGGATTTTTCTCTCTTTACTCAATAAGCGGAGGAATTTGCAAGCAGCCACCGGAATCCCCCGATGACTTCACTCCGATTTTAAGATTTGCTGTCTGCAGCGACGTTCATCTTGACGGCGAAGAGGATCAGCAGAATGCAAAGGAATTCCGTGAGCTTTTCGCTCAATGCTATGAATACAGCGAAAACCACGAAAGCTACAACAGCCTTGATGCAGTTATTGTATGCGGTGATATGACCGAATGGGGCAGAGAAAAAGAATACGAAATGTTCCGCAGAATTATTGACGAGGAATGTCTTGACTCAACCGAGATGCTCGTTTGTATGGGCAATCACGAATTTATTGAGGAAAGAGAAACCGAGGGTGTGGATGCCTTCGTCAACTATAAAAAGTATGTCAGTGAGCAGCCTGATACTCACACCGTTATTAACGGCTATCATTTCATCGGCCTTTCCTACTCTGATAAGGATGAAAACTTCGGTGATAAAACAAAATGGCTTGATGCTGAAATTAAAAAGGCTGTTGCCGATACAGGAGATAAGCCCGTATTCGTTTTCCAGCATCCTCATCCCACACTTACGGTTTACGGCAGTATCAACTGGAGCGATATCAGCATAAAAACGGTGCTTGCCAAGTATCCTCAGGTTGTGGATTTTTCCGGTCACTCACATTACAATGCGGCTGACCCCCGTTCAATCTGGCAGGGAGCCTTCACCGCAATCGGTACCGGAGCCATAACAGGTCTTATCGGTAACAACAACTATCTCGACGGCGATGCGGGTACTACTATTCCCTCTGCAAGCTATTACATTGTTGAGGTTGATGCTGAAGGTAACATCAGACTCAGACTTTTTGATGCCTATAACAATATTTTCTATCCCGAAGGCGACCGTTATCTTGAAAAGCCTTCTGACAAGCGCAATCACGCATACACCTGGGGTAATCAGAAATCTCTTGATACCGTACCATCATTCCCCGAAGGAGCTGAAATAACTGCAACTGTCAACGAAAACGGTGAAACGGTAATCTCCTTCCCTGATGCAAAGGGATATTACGATGTCCAGAGCTACACGGTAACAGTCACAAAGGGACTGAAAACCGTTTACAGTAAGACCATCCTTTCGGACTACGTGCACGCCATAGATGACGGTAAGGAAATTAATCTTGGCGTACTCGAAGGCGGCAGCTATAAGGTTAAGGTTGTTCCTATGAGCCCCTACAGTAAGACGGGCTGTGCGCTTAAAGGTGCATTTAATATATAAAACAAATCGCAGAGTCAACTGACTCTGCGATTTATTTTTTTATTTTGCTTATTTCTTAGCTTTTTCCTTCTTATTCTTTGCTGCCTTTGCAACTATGCCTGAAAGCACTGCAAGAGCAAGCACGTTGGGAAGAACCATAAGCTGATTGAACATATCTGTAAGCTCCCATACAAGGTCGTTTGAAAGGCAGGAGCCGAGGAATACGAAGATAACCGCAATAGCTGCATAAATCTTTTCTGATTTCTTACCGAAGAGATAAACAACATTAACCTTACCGAAGAGGTTCCAACTGATGATTGTTGAGAATGCGAAGAATAAGAGACAGATCGCAACGAATTTACCGCCGATGTTGGCACCGAAGACACTGCTGAAAGCAAGCTGCGCCATATTTGTCTTTGAAACATCGGTTCCCTCAGCAACTACACCCGAAGCGAGTACGCCGCCCTCTGCGTAAAGAGTTGAAATAACAACAAGAGCTGTCATTGTAAGAACAACGAAGGTGTCAATAAACACACCTGCCATAGCAAGTACGCCCTGATCGTGGGGCTTTTCAACCTTTGCAAGAGCGTGTGCGTGAGGTGTTGAACCCATACCTGCTTCGTTGGAGAAAAGACCTCTCTTGGCACCCTGGCTGATTGCCTCTTTGATTGTGATGCCTATTGCACCGCCGAATGCTGCCTCGGGGCTGAAAGCACTCTTGAAAATAAGAGCAAAGGACGCGGGAATATTTTCAATGTTTGCTACAAGAACGATGATACCGCCCAGAAGATAAAGACCTGCCATAACGGGAACAATCTTCTCTGTTACGGATGCAATACGGGTTGCACCGCCAATGAAAATAAAGCCTGCAATAAGAGCAACAACAAGGCCTACTGCCTCAGAAGGAACGCTGAACGCTGCTTCGAAGTTTTCACCGATTGAGTTTGACTGTACCATGCTGCCCATGAAGCCGAGAGCAAGAATTGCGGCAATTGCAAAGAAACCTGCAAGGAACTTACCGAATCCGCCCTTGAATGCCTTTGTGATATAGTATACAGGGCCGCCCTCAACTGAGCCGTCTGCATTTACAATCTTTGTTTCCTGAGCGAGAACAGCTTCGGAATAGATTGTTGCCATACCGAAGAATGCTATAATCCACATCCAGAAGATAGCACCGGGACCACCGATAAGAATAGCACCGCAAGCGCCTACAATGTTACCTGTACCTACCTGAGCTGCAATAGCTGTTGCAAGAGCCTGGAAGGCACTGAGGCCGCCCTCCTGCTTACCACCCTTTAATTTGATTCCGCCGAAGGCTCTTTTCATAGCCTCAGGGAAGCAACGTACCTGCACGAAACGGGTACGGATTGTGTAGAAAAGACCGATACCGATAAGCAGTACGATGAGAATGTAGTCTGAGAGATAGCCATTTATGGTTTGAACGATTTCTAAAAGTTTGGCTTCCATTTTGATTCCTCCAAAAAAATAAATTTAACCGCCCTTTTAAAGAGGCGGTCGGATAACAAAAGACAAAACAATACAGATAACAGCTATTAAAAAGTTATCATCTGCTCTGTCCTTTTGCCTGAGAGATTCAGCGGCAAACCGCCTTGCACCTTGGGCACCCGATTTAACGGGATTCTCCAGAGCCTCCTCCGCTTTCAGTTTTATTGAAATCCTGAAAGTTTCATCGGGCCTAATGGAAGAGAGTATATCACAGCTTTTTTTATCTGTCAAGTACAAATTCAAAGTATTTTAAGATTTATATATATCCGTATGCAATATGTATTAACTGACATACGAAAATATGCTTGTTAAGCAAAAAACAAGCTCCCGTCAGGGTTTACGGCTTTTAAAAGAAGCAGTGACCTAAGAGTGTTGCGCTTAGGGTTTTAATAGGTTTAAATCCACTCTTTTCCGCTTATACTTCACGAAAAAACCTCACAAGGCGTCAGCCTTGCGAGGTTTTTGCATTTTATCTAAACGAAAAATAGTTGAATTTAAACTGCCAAAGGCACCTGAAGCCATGTTATTTTGGATGCAGAAAAAGGCAAAATGTGCAGTAATACTCGTGTATTTCAAACATTTTAACGCATTTATGCGCCAAAAGAATAAGCTTCAGGCTATTAAATCCTAAGTGCAACACCCTAATGGCGGGAGTTTTTGTTTGTTATTTCAAAAATTTATAAAGTAACACTTTATAAAACTATTCTATCACTTTTTTAGTGACAAGAGTTTATCGGTTCTGGTTGTTGTTCTTCTGGTTATTGTTGCTGTTCTGGTTGTTGTTTTGGTTATTGCTGTTGTTCTTCTGATTGTTGTTGCTGTTCTGGTTGTTGTTGCTGTTGTTATTGTTATTGCTGTTGTTGCTCTGATAGTTGTTCTGATTGTAATTCATAATTTCACCTCCTCAATGGTTACAAGGATAGTTTGCCTCATTTGTGATAAACTATTCATATCACAGTTTGTAACCGAGAGGAGAATATTATGTTTTTAATAAAAAACGGACTTTTGTACACAATGGAAGACAGCAAGCCTATACGAGCGGATATTCTTATAAGCAAAGGAAAAATCAAAAAAATTCAGAAAAACCTTTCGCCTGACGGTGAAACGGAAATTTTTGATGCAACCAATATGAATATTTACCCCGGATTTATAGACGCCCACAGCCACATCGGTATTTCAGAGGATAAAATAACATCGCAAAACGATACAACCAACGAAAGCACCTGTCCCACAACACCCACCGTAAGAGGGCTCGATAGCATAAATCCTATGGACAGTGCCTTCCATAATGCACTGGCTTGCGGTATTACCGGTGTCATGGTGGGACCCGGAAGCGCAAATGCAATCGGCGGTCAGTTTGCCTTTATAAAAACCTTTGGCAGACGTGTTGATGATATGATAGTTCTTGCTCCGGCGGCTATTAAAATCGCCTTCGGTGAAAACCCCATGAATTGCTACGGCCTTAACGGCAATATGCCTTCCACACGTATGGGAATCGCTTCTCTTATCAGAGAAGAGCTTTTTCGTGCAAAGCAGTATTTTTCCCGGGACAATTCCGGCGGAAAAGACTTTACATTAGAATGCTACAGAGAGCTGTTTGAGAAAAAAATTCCTCTCAAAGCCCACGCCCACCGAACCGACGATATTTTTACCGCAATAAGAATTGCCAAAGAGTTTGATCTTGATCTGACAATAGACCATTGCACCGAGGGGCATCTTATTGCACAGGAAATTGCAAAAAGCGGTTACCCTGCTATTGTCGGCCCATCTCTTGCTTCAAGAAATAAAACAGAGGTCGGTTTATCGGACTTCAAAACAGCCGGAGTGCTTCACAAGGCAGGAGTAACAGTTGCAATAACCACCGATCATCCTGTTTCCCGAATTCAATATCTGCCCTTATGTGCAGCACTTGCCGCCAAAGAAGGCTTGGGCAGTGAAGCGGCTCTCAGGGCAATTACCGTTGATGCCGCCCGTATTTGCAGAGTTGATCACAGACTGGGAAGCCTTAAAGAAGGAAAGGATGCGGATATTGTTATATATGACGGCAATCCTCTTGAAATTAATTCTTCCGTAATTGCAACCATCATAAACGGTGAGATTGTGTGGCAAAAATCCGAATAAAATGCAGTGATAAAACCGAGTATTCATTTCAATGAGTACTCGGTTTTATATAACAAAGAGAATTTAATTTCCGCCGGGACCGTCTCTGCGCTCACGGGTATCGGGGACATCTATTTTTCCTTTTATTTCATCGGGCCTGATATACCCTTTTGCATCGCCCTTTTTCTTCGGGGTCTGTTTTTTTCTGTTATCTCCCCGTTTCATCATATCACTCCTTATTTAATTTCATTCAAATCGTTAACGGGTGGCATACAGCTGCGGTTTTTGCAAACATAATAGGTTGTTTTTCCGTTAAGCAGCTTATATTCCTCACTCGGACGGGTTACAACAACAATTGCATCCGACGGCAGGGAAAGCTGAATATTTCTTTTATCAGCATCCTTGTCGGTCACTACGGTCACCTTCATCGGCGGATCGTAATACTCTGTAAGTGCCGTCAAATACATCGAGTGTCCTACCGGATATGCAAACGCCTCAGCCGAAATATAATCCAGCTGTTTTTCGGCTTCTGCTCTGTATTTTTCCTCTGAAGTAATAAAGGACAGCCATACGAGATTATAAGCCATCAGAGAATTGCCGCCGGGGATGGCACCGTCATAGGTTTCCTTCGGTCTGAGAATCAGCTCTTCGCTGTTTTTGCCGTATAAAAAGTATCCGCCTGCGCTGTCTCTGAATTCAGCCGACGCTTTATCATAAAAACGCTTCGAGCGCTCTATATATTCATAGTCCAATGTTGCTTTGTAAAGATGAAGAAGAGCAAAAATATATGCGGAATAATCATCAAGGAAGCCCTCTACTCCCCTGTGCCCGTCTCTGAAGCTGACAAACAGTGTATCCTTTTCATTAAGATGCTTTCTAATAAATTCATCAGCCCTTTTTGCCGCTTCAATATACCTTTCATTACGGGAAAGCATATACAGCTCACTCATAGCGGCTATCATAAGACTGTTCCAGGCCGTGAGTATTTTATCATCCTGATTAAGGGTATACCTTTTCCTTCTGTAATCCCGAAGTATGGGAAGAAACTCCCTAAAGTTCTCATTTTCAAAATCACTGCTGAGCAGATTTGGAATGTTTTTTCCCTCGAAATTACCTCTGTCACTTATACCGAAATGACGGTTAAAGGCTTCGCCCTTTTCCTTGCCCAAAGCTTCTGTTATCTCATTCGGTGTGAAGAGATAATATTTCCCTTCCTCGCCTTCACTGTCAGCATCCTGCGCACTGTAAAAGCCTCCCTCGTCAGAGGTCATCTCACCCAGTATATAATCCGCGGTTTTTTCTGCAATTTTAAGATATATCGCCTTTTTTGTGACGGCATAGGCTTTACAGTATGCAAGAATTAAAAGTGCATTGTCGTAAAGCATTTTTTCAAAATGCGGAACGAGAAACATTTTATCCGTTGAATATCTGCAAAAGCCGAAGCCGATATGGTCAAACATACCGCCACGGTACATCTGTATAAGAGTGTGCTCAGCCATATTGAGGCATTGGCTGTCATTATATTTTTCATAAAAGGTGAGCAAAAAAATAATATTGTGCGGTGTGGGGAATTTTGGAGCTGTGCCGAATCCACCATACTTTCTGTCATACATTTTTGCGAACATTTCCACCGCATCCTCTGCCAGCTGTCTGTCGGCCGTTCCTCTTAAAGAATCCGTGCTTTTCAGATGACTGATAATCTTTTCAGCCTGCTGCAGCAAGGATGCACGGTCGCTTTCCCATTTTTTTCTTACTGCCAGAAGCAGATCCTTAAATCCTATCATTGCTCCGAAAGAGTTTTTCGGAAAGTAGGTTCCCGCAAAAAAAGGCTTTTTATCTGCTGTCATAAATATAGATGTGGGCCATCCGCCGCTTCCTGTAAAAGCCTGACACACGGACATATACACGCTGTCTATATCAGGTCTTTCCTCCCTGTCTACCTTAACGCATATAAAACCTTCGTTCAGTATGGCGGCAATTTCTTCATCCTCAAAGCTTTCGTGGGCAAAAACGTGACACCAGTGGCAGGAGCTGTAGCCGATACTCAAAAACACAGGCTTATCCTCTGACTTAGCCTTTTCAAAAGCTTCATCGCACCAAGGGTACCAATCTACGGGATTATCCTTGTGTTGCAAAAGATAGGGACTTTTTTCTTTATTCAGTCTGTTACTCAAAAAAACACCTCACCTAAAAAATATGAGACTTCTTTTTTATCTTTTGCCTGAAAACAGAACAATATACAAAAAGAAAATCAACCCTCAAACAGAAATTGAAGGTTGACATTGATTTCCTATTTATCGAATGACACAGGTTTTGATTCGCCTGAGGCAAATGCATTTGCCCCGGGATCTGACATAGAAAAATACATACGGGCAGCTTTTGTTGTGCCGAAATCCTTATTCGAGCCTGAATTCTGCACCTTGTTGAATGCATCACGGAACATCTGATTATGAGCCTCCTCACGGTTTAAAAGGAAGTCTATAGTTTCCCGAACCTTTTTATCCTCGATTTGACGGTAAAGATATTCATAAACCACCTTTGCACGCTGCTCAGAGGCTATATTGCTGAGCAAATCCGCACATAAATCTCCTGTTACTGTTACATAGTCTGCCGTCCAGGAATAACCCGAAGCATTGATGAGACCGGGGTTCAAGCCGAGAATCACGTGTGACTGAATTTCCCCCGCCCCAACCTTTTCGGCATCCACATTGTGGCCGTTGAGCAGATTTATGGTTTGGGCTATCATTTCCATATGACCGAGTTCCTCTGCGGCAATATCAAGAAAAAGATCCTTAATTTCAGGGTCTTTGATTCTGAAGCTTTGAGACATATATTGCATTGCGGCTTTCAGCTCCCCGTTGCCTCCGCCGAGCTGTTCCTGAAGCAATGCCGCATATTGCGGATTCGGTTTTTCCACTGCAACGGGATGAAAAAGCATTTTTTCATGTTTAAACATTTCATAACCTCCATTTGTTTTATATTATTACTTTTTCCCTTTGAGGCAAGGTTATGCAAATGAAAGCTATATAATAAGCAGTGAAATCCACATTTACGGCAACAATGTCAGATGAAGTTATATTCCTCGGCATAAATAAAAATCGATAAGCCGAAACTTACCGATTTTATTTTTATGACTTGCGGCAAATCAACCAAAAAGATTACCTAAATCAAGCTCACCTGTAAAAAGCTTTGTCAAGAAATTAAGCAACATTGTAAAGAAGCGCATAAAAGCAGCAAGTATTGTTGAGGTTGTGGGTTCTTCAACAGGACGTGTGATGAAATCGTATTCAGCACAGTTATCTTCCGTCATGTTAGAAGCCTTTTGGGTATTATAATCATAAACCATACACTGTTTTAAGCCTGTCTTAGCGTAAACCGTATCAACATTTTCATTTGTACCGTTGAGGAATGCATAGATAATGGGATGCAGACAATCAATAATGTTGTGGTGAGCGTTTTTGAGGATCCATGTTCTGTCGGGAGCAACACAGGTTGAAAGGTCAACCTGCTTGTCGGGAGCAATATACTTGCGGTTCTCTTCGGAAACCTTTGCAAGGTAGTCCTCAGAAAGAGTTTTACCGATAGGCGCCGTTGTTGCACCGTAAGCAGCGTGCTTAAGGCTTGCAAGAGCATCGCTGACAAGGTCAGCGTCAGCTGTCAAGGGCATATTCATAAAGCCGTACTTGCCGATAAAGCCATAATGGATTCCGTTTGCATCAAGGCTCTCGTAAAAGCCGTCAAGGTCGGATGAAACGCGTTCTCTGTAATACTGAATTTTTTCAATAAGACCCGCATACTTTATACGAAGCTCGGAGCCTTCCTCGCCGTAAACAAGATTGAGTGCGGCATCCATATCTGCCTCGTTTACCTCTGTCCAATAGTTCACCTGAGTAGCCATACCGAAAGCGTGAAGAAGAGCGGGCATAAGTGCCTTGTAGAGCTTTTCGTAAAGCTCTTCTACAACGTCAAGTGCCATATCGGTAACATTGATTTGATTGAAGAAATCCATCGTTTTGAAAACGATTTCATAAAGAACTTCACCGAACTCAAAGCCCGGTCCAACGCCTGTTTTACCGTTGAAATCAAGCTGACCGGCATATCTTTCAATAAGCTTTGCGTCAAATTCAAGCTGTCCGCTGAAGGCCTTTGAGATAAGAGTTGATTCATTTGAAAGCACATCACAGAACATAACATTCTTGACCAGACCGAGATGACCGTATCTTTCGAGATATGCCATAAGAAGGCTTCCGCCCATACATCTTGCATACATTGAAACCTGATCCTGTCCGGTTACACTAAGCACCTGCAAAACATATTCATGAAGTCTGTCAACGTGGTCATAGGGAGAAAGTCTCCAGTCGTAAGCAAAGTTGTATGATGTATTTGCATTATAAGACCAGGCAGATTTCGAAGCTGCTATTGAGTCAGACATAACAGAAGCCAGAACACCGGTGCCCTTTGTAGGGTTACCGTCATAATCAAGGCCAGCATCGGGGAACAAGGGCTTGAACTCCTCATAAATAGCTCTTCCGTAGTTATCCCACTGATCAAAGAGCATACCTTCAAGAACAAAGGGCTTGAGGATATTAACTGCTGTTTCAATAATGGTATTCTTGTCGAGGCCATCGTCACCGCCGAAAGAAAGCTCCTCGAACTGCGCAACACAGAGAGTACCGTCGGGATAAAAAAGACCGTCACCGTTACCGCGGATATAAACAATGGGTGTTCTTTCATTTGCAGCCGATGCCATTGGTGCCATTACCGAAAAAAGCATAACGGTTACGAGAATGAGGGAAATTATTTTTTTCATATTTGCAACACCTTTCTTTTTGTTAATAATACAAGGAAATTTTAACTTTTTTTACTATATATGTCAATACAGTAGTAAGATAAAGCTGTGGGTGTCCCCGTTCCGTTTGCCCGAAGGGCAACTTCATTGTGCCGAAGGCACACTTCATTGCGTAAGCACTTCATTTGCCGTAAGGCAACCTCATTCGTTTATGTCCGCTTTGCTGGCAATGAAGTTGACAGCAAGCTGTCAAACGAAGAACTCGCTTTGCTCGTAACGAAGTTATGTCCTGCGGACATAAATGAAAAACCGACTTGTCGAAACAAGTCGGTTTTTGTGTTTACAGCTCAAAATAGCAACAACATAATTATTAGATGTTTTCAGATTATAAAAAAATCAAAATTCATCCAACTAATCAGCATTTAAAACTATCGCCAATTTATTGGTTAAATTACACATATTTAGAAAAAATATCGACATAACGAGATGAAAATGTAATTGAAGTAATTTGCGAATAAGGAATCTCATAACAATCTTCTTGCCAAATACCGTCAGCATCAAAGTGCTTAAAAATAACTTTAGTTTTAAGCACTTTTATAATTTTTCCTATCGCAAATTCACATTCGTCATCATCAAGACTCTCTTTTTCTACAATTATGTTTATGTTCAATTTAGAAAGCGATAAAAATACACTATACCAATCCGTGACATCTATTTTCGGAACTTTAATACTATCTATAACGCCTTCATATTTTATAATTTCAACGAATTTGTCTTCTTTAACTTCTACTTTTTTAATGTCACAAAAACGTCTTACAGAAAATCCGTCTATAATAAAATCATCTTCATCAGCTGAAAGAAAGAGTTTATTACTTGTTATCAGCGGAAAGTGATAACTGTAGTGATAATTATATTTAAAAAATATGTTACACAAATCTTTCGACTTTACTGCCGTATTTATCAATTCTATAATTTCTAACTTTTTCATTATATCACCCGAATTCATTGTATAACAACAAACCTAAAAAGTCAATCCGTTTGCCCGAAAGGCAACTTCATTGTGCCGAAGGCACACAATCAAGGCGAAGCCTTGTATGTAATCCGTCGCAGACGGAATGTAATCACAACGAAGTTGTGGATGTAATCCTTTCACAGAAAGGTATGTAATCAATCCGAAGGAAGAAAATGCAAGGCTTACGCCTTGATGACATACCATTCGCAAAGCGAATGGATTACATACGCCTGACGGCGATTACGTACCAATCCTTCGGATTGGATAAAAAAATACCAAGTCTTGCGACTTGGTATTTTTTTGTGTTTAAAGCTCAAAATGGCAACATCTCGACAAATTGGAATTTGTTTAACTAATCCACGCCCATACAAGAAATCTATCAAATAGCCAAAATTCTTGTGATATTGGATAAACTCTATCGTTTGAATCTTCAAAATAAGCATATTCAGTTATCAAAGTAAATCCCAAACTTTTATAGGTAGCATCACCTACACTACCGCTATAACTTTCTTCAAATACTATTAATGGTTCTGCAAGTGAATTATTTGATAATCTTATAGATTCCTCGACAATAAATAAAGTATATACCAATACAACTGATAGTATTGCTATTCCTATTATTTTCAAAATCTTTTTCATATACCCCAACTCCTTAACAAATTCTTATTTGTCAAACTGATTATATCACACTTAATATGAAATTACAATCGGGTGCGGGTGTCCCGCCTACACTTATTCACTATTACTTCTTACTTATTACCTCGCCAAAAATCGACCCAAAGATTAGTGAAGAGTGAATAGTGAAGAAGTAATAAGTAAAAATCGACAACCTTCTGTCGAAGATTGTCGATTTTTGGCTGCGGAACTAGGATTCGAACCCAGACAAACAGAGTCAGAGTCTGCTGTGCTACCCTTACACAATTCCGCAATGAACAAGAGATATTATATCACCTATTTCAAAATTGTCAATAGTTTTTCACAATTTTTTTCAACTTTTTTCAGCTCTAAAAAGTCGGCGCAAAGCACATAAACCTGCACCGACTTCTCGTTACTATTTTATGATAGTTTTCTGTTATTTATCCGTAAAAATTAAGTACGGAATATAGTTCCTCAACCCAACCAAAGCCTAAAGGAATAACAATAATGCTCAATCCAAGAATAATTTGTGCAGCATAGTATGTATAAATATTGATTATTCTCAGGCTTCTCATCGGAGGCTTGCCGAAGCCCTTTTCTCTTGCAATCATAAAGCCTAAAAGAAGGTCTGAAATTATGAAAAGCACAGAGCCTGCAATAAGTACGAAGGAGGCAACCTGCCAAGCTTCACAGGGACCGAAAACATCCTGACATTTAATCATCCATTCGGGTCTGTATTTAGAGAAGGGATTTCCCCATATCGACCAATCGCCGGTGGGCTCAAAATGTTCGCTGATTGTCATTGCAGCAACAACTGCCTTTGAAACCATTGTGAAAAGAACAACACCGTAAACTGCGGCGGCGGCAAGAACCGGCTCTCTGCCCTTGATTTTCTTTGTTATTATTGAAACAAGAAGTATTGCAATAACAAAGGCTATACCGATACCGATTATCACCTTGCCTACTGTTTCCGCTTTATCGTAAAAGTAATCTCCCTTTGCCACGTCAAATGCCTTGATATAGAAAACGTGTCCGCCAAGGAAAATAAGCATACCGATGATAAAGCTCAGGTTATTGCCCTTAATCTTATGCAAAATAACATCGCCGAGCATACCGAAGATGAGACCGAGAATTATGTACCTCGGATAGTCCAGCATATCACCCGTGAATTTGAATAACTCAAAGCCTGCACCGTGGAAGTACTCATAGTTAAGGGCGTAGCAGAGCTGAGCCGAGAAAATTCCGCAAAGAATGAATATAACCGATGATATTGCTTTCATTGTTAATGATTTGTAGTTTCTCTTAGGCCAATAGAAATGTAAGAACAGAGGTATGCAAATCATTTCAAGTCCTATCATTACAAGAATAAGTATCGAATTGGTACTTATCTTATCTAAAAATTGTTCCATAAAATTTTCTCCGTATTCTTAATCTTTAATTTTGCCTCTCTGCACTGCATCGATAAGAGGTACTATCTTAGGAATCGCCTTGCTTACCGCATTCTGAATCATAGGCTGCTTAATTACGTCTTTAACCGTGTTTTTCATTGTTTCAGCCATTACTGCAACTGACGGTATTGACGAGGGACGCATAACAACATTGTCACCGTTGAATTTGAATGTAAGCACTCTTTCGGCAACAACCTCAATGCAACGGATTCTGACTTCAAGCTCTCTGTCTGTGTTCCAGCAGGCTGTTGAACAGGTGGTGTAGGGAATTTTACCGATAACGATGTTGCCCCAACGGTATTCACCGTCCATACCGATTCTGATTGAGTTGGCTTCATCACCTTCAGTCCAACTGAATTCCATTTCGCTTTCATAAAACTTAAAGCATATATCACTGATGTTACCTGCTTTGTCGCTTTCCATAAACAGAGCGGGAAGGGGCACCACACTGGTGGGATAACCCGCTATATTAACCGCAATAGGTCTGGTCAGCTTAATAATCTTGCCTTCAAGTCTGTGTTCAAGGGCTGAACGGTTCTTTTCGGGAAGTCTCTTATATTCGCCCATTGAAATTTCAACACTTTCACCGTCATTTTCCTCAAGGAAGGCTCTGGGGAAATATTCCCACAGAACATCTCTGAGTCCCTGCTCGTGAACCTCACCGGCTGTGATGATAAGGCAAGCGTCAAGATCCTCAAAAACTATACCGAACTGACAGAACATACCGTCTGCACGGTAGGATTTTTCATAACCGGCATTTTTCCAGAAGCAATAGCCGTAGCCCACCTTGCAGTCGCTGTCCTGGCTGGAAACACTGCTGTCTGCATGGTATTTTGTAGCTTCTCTTACCCAATCCTCGGGGATAACCTGCTTGCCGCCGAACTTACCGCCCTGACTGTAGCAATAGGTAAATTTAGCAAGATCCTCTGTTGTTATCATAAGACCCCAACCGCCTGCTTCTACGCCTCTCGGACAGGTTTCCCAGAAAGGCTTTTTGATTCCCAAAGGCTCAAAAAGACGGGGCTTAAGATATTCCATAACGCTCATACCGCACATTTTATGAATGATGCAGCAAAGCAGATACATATTTTCACTGATATAAAGGAATTCGGTGCCGGGCTCACTTATCCAGGGTGAGTTTATAATATCCTTGAACCATCTGTCCTTAGTTCTGTCAAGAAATACACTTACGGATTTACCGCTTCTCATTGTGAGCAGATCCTCAACGGTCATTTCCTCAAGGTACTCATCATACTTATCCCCTCTTGCTTCGGGGAAAATATCAACAAATCTGGTGTCTACATCAAAATATCCCTCGTGAACCGCAAAGCCGATTGCAGTTGATGTGAAGGATTTGCTGACAGAATACATCATATGATTATACTGTCTGTCAAAAGGAGCCTTATAAACTTCACAGGCTATCTTTTTGTTGCGGATTACCATAATCGAATGTACTTCCTTATTCAGCTCCGCACATTTGTCGATAAATTCCTGAACTACCTTTGAGTTTACGCCCGCATTTTCAGGCTTTTTTGCCCTTGTGATCCATGCTGTTTCTTTTGTCTTCATAACTTTCTCCTCCTATGTAATTTTATGTTTTCTTTTTCTTATGCTGCTTGTAAACAAAAATCTGTGCGCCTAAAATTATTGAGCCGATAAGCACTGCCGCAATAACCTTACCCACAGTGATATTCAAAGCTCCCCTTGTATCCTCCTGTCCGTCTGATACCCTTTTTTCGTTAAGACAGTGAATCAGATCGGAATATGCGTTCTGAGCTTCCTCAAGAGATTTCGCTCTGCCCTCAAGCACGGCTTCGGCATTTTCAACAGCATCAGCTAAGTTATCTCTGCTGACAGCTGAATATTCAGAGGTATCCATAGCCTTCACTTTGCCGAGAAGCTCTGCGAGAGACTCCCTTTGTTTTTCATTATTCTCAATATAAGAAACAAGCGCATCTATGTTGTTGGTTTCTATAACCGTGAAGCCGCTTTTGATAAGCTCATCCCAGCCGCTTTCGCTGTCGTTTCGTTTTCCGCATAAATCCTCATCATAGGCAGCGGCAACAGCTCTCGCCTTTCCCTCAGACGAAAAATTATCACTCACCCAGGAGCCGTAGCACACATTGAAGTAATTTTTAGTCCGATATTCAACCAAAGGCATACCCTTTTCGGAAAGCTTATTTATATGAGAAATGCTGTTCCAGATGATATTGCCTGTATAAATGCCGATAACAGCGATATTTTCATCTGCCCAATCGGCTATTTCGGAAGCACTCGCTTTCACCCTTACCGCAGCAAAGGAAAAGGCTCCGCAGTCCCGTATAATTGCGTAAACGCCGTCTCTGTCCTCCCATTCAATATCAAGAATGAGATAAACACTGCCTTCAAGCTCTGTGAGAGCCTCTTTTAAAGATACCGCCTTATACTCCGTAAGAATGCCGTAGCTGTCATAAAGATTACAGCTCTGAAGCTCCTCAAGGGTGATTTCACCCACGGCTTCATAATCTGAATTGCAGATATTTCCTAAAGAGATATTCTCTGCAAGCACGTATTCACCGTCTTTTGTTTTTGAAACAGCTACACTTACCGCATCAGCACCCTTATCCTTTGCAGACATAATTGCCTCAATGGAGTTTGCCGGGTAAAAAACCGTGTCTCCTCTGTGAGAAATCGACACAACTCTGCCTGTTTCATTTTCCATAAGCCTTGCAGCTTCTTCAGCATCGGCGGCAACACAGCCGAATCCGAAACAAGCCGCAAGAAGGCACAGTGTTATTATATATATAATTTTATTATAAAGCTTCATTTGAAAATGCCTTTCGGATTATTTCTTTAACAAAGTTAATAATAACATAAAAAACTAAAATTGGCAATGTTTTTTATATAAATTGCATTTAAAGTTTCACATGAACAGCCTTGCCTATTGTCATTTCATCCTCTGTCACTTCGCAGTCGAAGCAAAGTACTCTGACACCTTCAGCTGCCGCATTTAAGAGCGCACGTTCAAAAGCAGGGTCATTTTTACCGTTTGCAGTGAAGTAAAGCACATCCTTCATCTGCACAACAAACATAACATATGTCTCAAAGCCCTCTTTTAAGCAGTCACAAAGCTCCTTAAGATGCTTCACTCCTCTTTCGGTCGGCGCATCGGGGAAGGATACAACACCCTCATTTTCGAGAGTTACGCCCTTGACCTCCATATAAGCTTTTTTGCCGTCGTACTCAAAGTAAAAATCAAACCTTGATTTGCCGTAAGTGCTTTCGGGCTTTAT
Organism: Acutalibacteraceae bacterium; assembly: GCA_045537485.1. GTDB lineage: Bacteria > Bacillota > Clostridia > Oscillospirales > Acutalibacteraceae > UBA6857. Next base: position 38,224 of record JAZSPQ010000055.1, read on the forward strand.
GAGGGTCACATTTTTAAAGTACTCCCCCTTTTTCAGCCATTCATACACTGCTTTGTTAGGTGCCGAGGAATCCATATTGACAAGTCTGTCGCCCTTCTGCACCGCTATAAGCGAATACTGATATTTTCTTGCGGGGTTTTCTGCTTTTTCAAGATAAACGGTGCCCCCCTCCCGCAAAAGCTCTCTGCATCTGCCCGTATTTTTGACGTGGCAAAGCACCGCCTCGCCGCCGATTTCAACCTCGGCAACAAAGCGGTTGTGTCGTTTTATGAATTTTGCGGGAGTGATGTTGGTGTATTTCATTTGCAACCTCGACGTAAAATAAATCTTTGGTAGATAGCGCACACGGCAAGCCGTGTCCCTACTGTGTGTTTGCCGTAGGGTGGGAGGAAGAAGTGAGGCTC
>JAZSPQ010000085.1:0-4464 GCA_045537485.1 Acutalibacteraceae bacterium
AGATAACCATTACTTTTCCCTTGCGTTTAATGATTTTGCACTTCTCGCAAATTTTCTTTACAGAAGGTCTGACTTTCATTGTATTACCTCCTTAAAAATTACCTATTTGGATCGCCATGTGATACGGCCTCTTGTGAGGTCGTAGGGCGACATGTCCACAGTTACCTTATCGCCGGGGAGAATTCTGATATAGTTCATTCTCAGCTTACCGGAGATAGTAGCAACTATCTGACGGCCGTTTTCAAGCTCTACCTTGAATGTTGCATTGGGGAGAGCCTCGACCACTGTACCTTCGACTTCGATCATATCCTGCTTGGACATACTATTTTACCTCACTTTCTTCTGAGCACGAAATTTCTTTCAGTGCTTTTTTCAAAGAACGATTTGTTGCTGTGTTTTCTTCGGAGAGCACGAAATGTGTCTTTGCGAGGTGTAACGGATTTTTCTTCTTCGGTCTTTCAACCGGTCTCTCCTTACCGTCGCAAACGTAAACACCATCGTCAGTAATATTCATTACCGCAAGGTAATACCCCTTGTCTCTGCCTGCCTTTGATATTACTACGCTTCCCTTTACAAGTTCCATATAAGTACCTCTTAATCGGGAAGAGTGAGAATCATACATTCGCCGTCTTTTGTGATAGCTATTGTATGCTCGAAATGTGCTGCGAGTTTACCGTCTTTTGTAACGATAGTCCAGCCGTCAGACAACTGGTTTACTTCCCATGTTCCCTGATTTATCATCGGCTCTACAGCAATAGTCATGCCCGGCATCAATCTTGCTCCTCTGCCGGGAGTTCCGAAGTTCGGAACCGAAGGATCTTCATGGAGCTCTCTGCCTATACCGTGTCCCACGAAATCGCGGACAACACCGTAGCCTCGCTCCTCGCAATACACCTGAACCGCATTTGAAATATCGCCGATTCTGTTGCCTGCGACAGCCTGTTTAAGTCCGACATAAAGGGACTCACGGGTCGTGTCGATCAGCCGCTGTGCTTCATCGGAAATCTTTCCGACTGCAAATGTGGCAGCATTGTCGCCGTGGTAACCGTTTTTCTCAGCGCCGAGGTCAATACTGACGATGTCGCCTTCTTTGAGAATACGGTTTTTTGCGGGGATTCCGTGTATTACTTCGTCATTTATGGAAATACATGCGGTGGCAGGAAAACCGTAAAGCCCGAGAAAGTTGGGTCTTGCACCCTGACTTTCTATATACTTACGGGCTACGGCGTCAATCTCGAGAGTTGAAACTCCCGGTCTGACTGCTTCACCTGCAACCTTGAGTGCTGTGGCAGCGATTCTGCCTGCCTCACGCATCAGTTCTATTTCCTTGCGTGTTTTCAGCACTACCATGCTTAATCCTCCAAAGCCTTGAAGGTAAGTGCTGTTGTATCAGCAACTTCCTCCTGACCTTCAACAATCACAAGTTTTCCTGTCTTGCTGTAGTAATCCTTCAGCGGTTCAGTTTCCTCGTGATAAATCTTGAGTCTTTCAAGAACTGTTTCGGGAGCATCGTCTTTTCTCTGAACAAGTTCGCCCTTGCAAAGGTTACATACACCTTCAACATCGGGCTTCTTGTATTCGAGGTGGTAAGATGCACCGCAAGCTGCACATACTCTTCTGCCACCCATTCTCTTAGCAATAGCTTCGTCTGCGACTTCGATATCAATTACCTTGTCGATTACGATGCCCATTGTGTCGAGAGCTTCAGCCTGAGGAATTGTGCGGGGGAATCCGTCAAGGATAAATCCGTTATTGCAGTCATCGGCTGAAAGTCTTTCTTTGATGATACCGATAACAACCTCATCGGGAACGAGCTTACCTGCTTCGATGAAAGCCTTAGCTTTAAGACCCATCTCAGTGCCGTTTCTGAGAGCTTCACGGATGATGTTACCCGTTGAAATAGTGGGGATTCCGAGTTTTTCGCTAACCTTCTCTGCCTGAGTTCCTTTACCTGCGCCGGGAGCGCCGAGGAAAATAATATTCATATCATTTTCCTCCTTAGTCAAGGAATCCCTTGTAATGACGCATCATCATCTGGCTCTCAAGCTGACGTACTGTTTCAAGTGCTACACCAACAAGAATGATGATTGATGTACCGCCGAGTGAAATAGAAACGCCTGCGATGCCTTCTGCACTGACCTGACCGAATGCCTTACAGATAAGGCTTGTGATCTGTGAGTAAAGAATCGGGAAGAGAGCAACAACGCTGAGAAGAAGTGCGCCGAGAAGAACAATCTTGCTTATAACCTTTGCAATATAATCTGAAGTGGGACGACCTGTACGCACACCGGGAATTGTACCGCTGTTCTTTGCGAGGTTGTTTGCCATTTCGATGGGATTATACTGGATTGATGAATAGAAATAAGCAAAGAAGATGATGAGAATAAAGTAAATAATTGTGTAAGCCCAATGCTCTGTTGAGAAAACTGAGAAGAATGTTTCCCAACCTGAATTTTCTTCAACATCAACAAACATCTGGATTGTTGTGGGAAGAGAGAGAATTGAACTTGCGAAGATAACGGGGAGAACACCTGACATATTAACCTTGATGGGAATATGTGAGCTCTGTCCGCCGTACATCTTTCTTCCTACTACACGCTTTGTGTACTGAACAGGGATTCTGCGTTCTGCATTGTCCATCCATACGATGAAAACAATGAGAAGAATAAGGCTGAGAGCTGCAATGATTGTAAGGGGAATGTAAACTCCGCCGTAGCTCATGTAGCCGTAAAGCTGTCCAAAGTAAGAAGGAATTCTTGATACGATACCGGCAAAGAGGATCATTGAGATACCGTTACCGATACCCTTATCGTTAACCTGTTCGCCAAGCCACATTGTAAGTGTTGTACCTGCTGTAAGAACAAGCACGATTACAACTGCCTGGAAAATCTTAGCAAATGTACCGTCTGCGGGAGAAAGAGCATTCTGGCTACGAAGGAATACGTAGTAAGCAATAGCCTGAAGGAGACCGAGAGCAATTGTAACATATCTTGTTATCTTTGCAATCTTCTTTCTGCCTTCTTCGCCCTCTTTTGAAAGTCTCTCAAGAGCGGGAATAGCAACGGTCAAAAGCTGAATGATAATTGAAGAGTTGATATACGGTGTAATCGACATTGCGAAGATTGTACCGTAGTTGAATGCGTTACCGGAGATCATGTTGATATAATCGAAGAATGTTGCTGATGTAACAGCAGCGTTTCCGAGAATACCGTCGGGTCCTATATTAAGGAACGGAACAGGAATTGCAGCTCCGAGTCTGTAAATAAGGATTATAAAAGCTGTGAATAAAACTTTTTTTCTGATCTCAGGAATTTTCCATGCATTTCTGATTGTCTGAATCATTTTACACACGCTCCTTGCTTTTCGGATTAACCGAATCAGATTGTGGTGTAATTAAAGTACTTCAGCTGTACCGCCGGCTGCTTCGATCTTTGCCTTAGCGCCTGCAGAGAAAGCATTAGCTTTAATTGTGAGTTTCTTTGCGATTTCGCCGTTACCCAGAACCTTAACACCATCAAGTTCGTCTTTGATAAGACCTGCATTCTTGAGAGCTTCGATGTCAACTACTGCACCGTCTTCAAATTTGTCAGCGATAGCTGAAACGTTAACGATAGCAATCTCTTTTGCAAAGATGTTGTTGAAGCCTCTCTTGGGTATACGTCTCTGAAGGGGCATCTGACCGCCTTCAAATCCCGGACGGGGACCTGAACCGGCACGAGCTTTCTGACCCTTATGACCTTTACCGGCTGTTTTACCCTGGCCTGAAGCAGGACCACGGCCAACACGCTTAGAAGCTCTGTTTGAACCTGCAGCAGGTGCTAACTCATGTAATTTCATTAGTTTTGCCCATCCTTTCTTTAAGCTTCGGTTACTTCGATAAGATGAGAAACCTTCTTGATCTTACCGAGAGTCTGAGGATTATTCGGCTGAACAACCTCGTCACCGATTTTACGAAGACCGAGTGCATAAACGGTAGCAATCTGATCTTTCTTGCTGCCTATAAGGCTTCTGACAAGTTTAACTTTTACGTCTGCCATACCGTCCACTCCTTAACCTAAAATTTCTTTAACTGTCTTGCCCCTTGTTGCTGCAACAGTCTCAGCTGAACGAAGCTGTGAAAGACCGTTGATTGTAGCTCTTACTACATTGCAGGGGTTATTTGAACGAAGAGCCTTTGTACGGATGTCCTTAATACCAACCATTTCAATAACGGCACGGACGGGACCACCGGCGATAACACCGGTACCGGGTGCTGCGGGCTTGAGAAGAACAACGCCTGCGCCGAACTTACCCATAACCTCGTGTGAAATTGTTGTGCCCTTAAGGGGTACTGTCATAAGATTCTTCTTTGCGTCCTCGATACCCTTACGGATTGCATCGGGTACTTCACCGGACTTACCGAGACCGAAGCCGATTGTGCCGTTCTGATCTCCGACTACTACGAGAGCGGAGAACTTCATGATA
>JAZSPQ010000107.1:0-26184 GCA_045537485.1 Acutalibacteraceae bacterium
ATTACTCTTGAAGCAGAGGAAAAGACAGTAAGCGTTGATGATGTGTTCACACTCACGGCAACTGTTCTTCCCGAGAATGCATATAATCAGGAGCTTGAATGGAAGTCATCGGATGATGAGGTTCTTTCAGTCGGCGAAAACAGAGAAATCACCGCTCTTAAGACGGGTGAAGCAGTAATCACAGCCATTTCAAAGGAAAACGGAGAAATCAAGGCTGAATGTAAGATAAAAGTAGTCAGATACATTGATTCCATAGCATTTTCAGAGGGTACTGCTACGGTAGAAAAGGGTGGGATATATCTGCTCGAAGTAAATATTCTTCCCGATGATGCCACCGAAAAAGAGCTTACCTGGTTAAGCTCGGATGAAACCGTAGTTTCGGTTGACGATACGGGGAAAATCACAGCTCTCAAAGCAGGCAAGGCAACAATTACCGTAAAAACGGCCAAAGAAGATGTATATGCCGAGTGTGAGGTTACCGTTGAGGTTAAGAGTGAAAGTGTTAAGCTCGATAAAGAAACCGCAGAAATGTATTGCGGAGACACTCTTACTCTCACGGCGGAAATTCTCCCCGAGGATGTCACAAACAAAAACCTCATCTGGTCTTCATCGGATAAAGATATAGCAACCGTTGACGAAAACGGTGTTGTAACAGCTCACGAAAAGGGTGAGGTTACAATCACAGCAGAAACACAGGATACAGGCGAAAAGGCACAGTGCGTTATCACAGTGCTTAAGCACGTTGCAAGTGTTGAAATAAGCAGCCACAGCTTTGATGCTTTTGCGGGCAGAGAGTTTAATCTCACCGCTGAGGTAAAGCCCGCCGATGCAACGAATCAGAATGTGACATGGAAAACAAGCGACAGCACCGTAGCTACTGTTGAAAACGGTGTGGTTACACCCTTGAGAAAGGGTACCGCAATTATCAGCGTACACACTGAGGACGGCGGATATGTAGATTACTGCTTTGTAAATGTGGGTATCGGTATTGAAGAAATTTCCTTTAACGAAAGCGAAATCAGCATTCATAAGGAGGAAAGCTTCACGCTTACGGCAGAAATCAGCCCCGCAGATGCAACGGTTGATAAGCTCATTTGGATAAGCGGCGACGAAGAAATCGTAACAGTGGAAGACGGTGTTATCACCGCAGGCAAAAAGTCCGGTACTGTTACCGTTAAGGCTGTTGCCGCAGACAATGAAGAAGCCTTTGCAGAATGTACCGTTACGGTTATTGAGCCGGTAACGGGGGTTGACCTTAACGAAACCGATATTAAGCTTATGAGTAACGAAAGCTTTACTCTTATACCGGTTATTACACCTTCCAATGCTACATATACTGATGTAACATGGAAAACAAGTGATGAAAGTGTAGCTGCAGTTGACGAAAACGGTGTTGTAACAGCTTTAAAGCCCGGCACTGCATTTATCACCTGTGTAAGCAATGACAGCTCAGTAACTGCAGTCTGCAAGGTCTTTGTGCCTAAGCCTGTTGAGAGCTTTTCGGTTAGCCTCGGCAGTATGTCGTTAAGTAAGGGCGCTTCGGCAAATCTCACTGTTACTGCAGAACCCGCAGAGCACGATGAAAGCTTCACCTTCGCTTCGTCAGATGATACTGTTCTCACCGTTGAGCGTGAAACAGGCGTTGTTAAGGGAATAAGTGCAGGAACGGCAACGGTTACCGTAGTGTCAAGCCTTACGGGAAAGATTGCAACGGTTGACATTCTTGTTATACAGCCTGTTGAAGGCATCAGCTTCAAGCTCAGCGAATATAACGGAGCATATACAGGTCTCGAGCACAAGCTTCAGTATGAAATATACCCTGCAAACGCCTATAATCAGGAGGTTACATGGCGCTCCTCCAATGAAGAGATTGCCACTGTTGACGGTGAAGGTAACATCACTTACCACAAAGCGGGAGAGGTGACGATCACCGTAATCTCCGCTGAGGCAGGTCTTTACGCTGAATGTAAGGTAACCGTAAGTCAGGCACCGGAAGCTGTTTTGATCAACAGCTCAAAGGAAAACCTGAAAATCGGTGATGAGGTGCAGTTGAGTATAGCCGTACTTCCCGTTGAGTCGGCAAACAAAAATGTTATATGGACCTCAAGCGCAAAGGATATTGCGGACGTAGATGAGAACGGCAAGATAACTGCAATAAGCTCAGGCACCGCTATAATAACCGTAACCACCTGGAACGGCAAAACAGCCACCTGCACGGTAACGGTTGAATAAAAGCAGAAAAGTTCTTTTGATTCTTTTTTTCAAGAAAAGAATGCCCGTCCGGCGAGGAAAGAAAAAATGCAAAATGCAGAATTGCGGCAAAAAGGGAAAATCCTACCCGCCGGATTTATAAATGTTAAAAGGGGTTGTAAAAAAACTAAAAGTTTTGAAATTCCTTTAAAATAAGCAAACTAATATTACTAAAACCATTGTAAAAGCTGAATTCTTCAGCCGATACAATGGTTTTTGCGGTTTTATGTTTTATTTTATAGTAGGGACACGGCTTGCCGTGTCCGTTTCACCAAGCAAAAACTTGATGTTTTTTTACAGTGATTTGATGCGTATATGTTGATTTTACTACAAATAAGCAATTTCAAAGCGGACACGGCAAGCCGTGTCCCTACTGTATCACAATTTTAATTAGTTTTTTTACAGCCCCTTTATTTATCCTTCTTTTTAGGATAAGGCATTTTTTCATCTGTTCTGTCCATAAGAAAGTCAAGGCTTGTTTTATAAAAATCAGCAAGAATCTCAAGGTTTTCAACTGTAGGCAAAAGCTCGCCTCTTTCGTATTTTGAAAGTATACTTTGCGATATACCTGTTTCCATCTGAACCTTGAGCTGAGTATAATCATTCATAACTCTGATAAGCTTGATATTTTTCATAGTGTCACCTCTATATTCAAATTTATCATAAATTATGCTTGACTTTCATAATTTGTATGAATATAATATTCATATAGTGAATATTGTTGGCGGGCAGCAGGGAGATTAACAATAAAACATTATCAAAACTTACAAACGATGGGTGTAAGAGGTTGAAATAAAAAGTAAAATTATTTATAATAATATTAAACAAGTAAAGAAAGGAAGGAAAAATTTATGGGATATAGTTATTATAAGCAAATTGCAAAGGATTCTCTTTCAGGAAAATGGAACACTGTAATTGTCGGCTCGCTGCTTTATGTTGCTGTGATTTCAATTTGCCAGATTCCGTCACTGGTTTCATCTATTTACGATATGATTGTGATGCTGGAAATAGAAGTGCCTGAATTTCTCGGCTCAATTTACGCCTTCTTTGCTTATTCTCCTTTTAACATTATTTCAGGTTTATTCAATACCTTTGCACTTCCTGTATTTGCCTTCGGATTTTTCTCAATAGGCTATAAGGCAGTAAACAGACAAAAAATAGATAATACCACTATGTTTGACGGCTTCAGGAATTTCGGTAATGTTTTTATTCTCAATCTGCTTATAGGTATTTATACTTTTCTCTGGATGTTACTTTTTATTATCCCGGGTATTGTAAAGGGCCTTTCCTACTCTATGGCAAACTTTATTATGGCTGAAAATCCGGAAATCAGTCCCTCAGATGCCATAAAAGAATCGAAAAAGCTTATGGACGGCAACAAGCTTGATTACTTTATGCTAGGTCTCAGCTTTATAGGCTGGCATATACTTGATTTTTTCACCTTGGGTATTCTTTCAATATGGTTAATACCTTATATATATACAACCGAAGCCACATTCTATGAAGCAATCAAAAATGAAAAATACGGCGATTACGCTCCATATGTTTACAAGAATATGCTTTACATTCAGCTTGAAAACGGATTTTTCGATCCTCAGCAGTACGGCGCACCCTATGGGCAGAATCCTAACGGTTATGTGCCTAATCAGCAGGGCGTAGCTCCCTACGGGCAGAATCCCAACGGCTATGCACCTTATCAGCAGGGTGTAGCACCCTACGGACAGAATCCCCACGGATATGTTCCCTATCAGCAGAACGGTGCACCGTATACAAATTCACCTCAAGGCTTTATTTCCGATGAATACGGAAACCCTATTCCTGCACCAAGACAAAATCCTACACCCGAAAGCCAAATCGGTGTAAATCCGTCTGTATCGGAACAGACCGGTAACATTAACTTCAATAACTAAAACCAATACACAATAAATCAGATGCTTATAATTAAAGAAGCATCTCCTGCTGAGCGAAAAAAGCGACCGAATTATTCGGTCGCTTAATTTATGTATTCTATCTTCGAATGCCCGAAGGGCATTTCCTTACTACTTACTACTTGCTACTCGAAATTACACTCCGCCGCCTACTGAGCCGTCCCAAGTGTCAACAGTTGTTGCCTTCATTTCTTCCTCGTCAAACCAACGTGTTGTAACAGCCTTTGTTTCTGTGAAGAAACGGAAAGCATCCTTGCCGAGACAGTGGAGATTACCGAAGAAGGAGAGCTTGTGACCTGTGAAGGGGAATACGCCAACGGGTACGGGAATGCCAACGTTAACGCCTACCATACCGCCGTCAGTTCTCTTTGCAAATTCTCTTGCATAGTAGCCGCTCTGTGTGAAGATAACTGAGCCGTTAGCAAAGGGATTGCGGTTCATAAGAGCAAGACCTTCCTCGAATGTCTTGACTCTCTTGATGCAAAGCACGGGGCCAAAGATTTCCTGAGTACCTACTGTCATATCCTCAGTAACGTTGTCAAGAATTGTGGGACCTACATAGAAGCCGTTTTCATAGCCGGGAACAACTGCATTACGTCCGTCGAGAACGAGAGTTGCACCTTCCTCAATACCCTTGTTGATCCAGTCAATAACGCTCTGCTTATGCTCTGCGGTAACAACGGGGCCGAGGGTTGAATCCTTTTCGTAAGCGGGGCCGAGCTTTAATTCTGAAGCGTACTGCTTGAGAAGTGCAACGAGCTTGTCAGCGATGCTTTCCTGAGCAACAACAACGGGAAGAGCCATACATCTTTCGCCTGCGCAACCAAAGGAGGAGTTGATGATACCTCTTGCTGATCTTTCGAGAGCAGCGTCATCAAGTACGAGAGCGTGGTTCTTAGCCTCACAGAGAGCCTGTACTCTCTTGCCTGTTGCGGAAGCTTCCTTATATACGTGAAGACCTACCTTTGTTGAGCCAACGAAGGTGATGCCCTTAACATCGGGGTGCTTGAGGAAAATGTCTGCTTCAACTCTTGAGCAGGTAACAAGGTTAACAACACCCTTGGGAAGACCTGCATCTACGAGAAGCTCATTAAGGCGCATAGCGGTCATCGGTGTCATTGAAGCGAGCTTGAGAACGATTGTGTTACCGCAGGCAATACAGCAGGGAACCATCCAGCCCATGGGAATCATACCGGGGAAGTTGAAGGGAACGATACCTGCAAAAACGCCTACAGGCTCATAGTAGAGCGTGGTGTCATATCCGTTTGAGGTGTCTCTCATACAGTCACCCATTGTGAGTGAGGGAGCGGAGATAGCGTGCTCAACGGGCTCCTTAACCTTGAGAATATCGCCCTTAGCTTCGGAAAGAACCTTACCGTGCTCGAGAGCGCAAAGCTCGCTGAGCTCGTCAAGATGTTCAACGAGAAGCTCACGGAATTTATAGAGCACCTGAACTCTTTTCATAACGGGAGTGTTTGACCAAGCAGGGAAGGCTGCCTTGGCTGAAGCGATAGCCGCCTCAACCTCTTCCTGAGTACAGCAGGGTGTTTCAGCGATTACTTCACCGGTGCTGGGGTTGTAAACGGGCATATACTTTTCGGTTTTTGATTCAAGCCACTGACCGTCAACAAAATATTTAAGTCTTTTGATATTGCTCATTTTTTCTGCTCCTTTGAATTCATATTTTTACATTTTATATTAAACCGCAAAACGAAAAATAAATCAAGTGCAAACCGTCAATTTTTACCTTTTTCATATAATAATATCCTTACAGGCTTCAATTAGCATCTGTTTTGCACAGAGCCTTATTTCTTCAAAGGGAAGATGCAGAGGGTTAGTCTCGATTATCTGTGAGATACCCATTTCTTCCGCTTCATCGAATGAAACCTCGCTTATGCCGACGATGGCAAGCACTTTTTTTCCTTTACTCTTTTCAGCTACAAAAAAGGGAACCTTACCCATAAGGCTCTGTCTGTCGAGCTTGCCTTCACCGGTTATAACGAGGTCAGCATATTTTATCTTTTCAGTGAACTTCGTTTTTTCGAGTATGTATTCTATTCCCTTAGTGAGCCTTGCACCGAGAAAAGCCATAAGACCGAAGCCAAGCCCGCCTGCCGCACCTGCACCTTCATAGGTAGAGTAGTCAGTGCCGAGAGTTTTTTTGCTTATACGGGCAAGATTTCTTAGTCCTTCATCGAGAAAAAGAACATCCTTTTCATTTGCTCCCTTCTGAGGGGAGAATATGTATGCTGCACCCTTTTTGCCGTAAAGGGGATTTTTAACATCGCATAAGACAGTGATTTTACAGTCACTTATCCGTTTATCAAGCCCCGAAAGGTCGATGCTTTCAATAAGGCTCAATCCCTCGCCGCAGAGAGGGACTTCTCTTCCGTATCTGTCAAGAAATTTGACTCCGAGGGCCGAGAGCGCGCCGATACCTCCGTCGGTTGTGGCGCTGCCGCCGATGCCGATGAGGATGTTATTTATTTCTCTGTTTAAAGCGTTGAGAATGAGCTGTCCCGTACCGTAGGTGGAGCTTTTCAGGGCGTTGTTTTCTTTTTCAATGGTGATACCCGACGCCTGAGCCATTTCTATGACTGCAGTGCCGTCGGGAAGAACACCGTAGTATGCACCGATATCTCTTCCGAGGGGGCTTTTCACCGTGCAGAATATCCTTTGTCCGCCCATAGCGGTAATGAGTGCTTCAACAGTACCCTCGCCGCCGTCTGCAACGGGAATCTGTGTAATATCAAGGTCAGGGTATCTTCTTTTCAGTTCATCGCTTACAATGAGGCATACCTCTGTTGCGGAAAGTGTACCCTTGAAGGAATCGGGCGCAATAACTATTTGTTTCATATAATCACCGCTTTTTCTATATCCTCAACGGAGTCTACTACAAGAGCTCCCGAGAATGTGAGAAGCTCTTTTGATTGATGTCCCTTTGCAACAAGTATACACTCGCAGCCGATGCTGTCGGCAACCTCCTTGTCGTGTACCGTGTCACCCACAAACAGTATCTCGTCGGGAGAAACTCCGTTTTCCTGCATCCACCTTTGTGCAACGGATACCTTGCTTTTAACGTAAATATCCGATGTGCCGAGGATATCTGTGAAAAGGTGCTCGATTTCAAAATATGTAACCTGCTTAAGCAGGAAGGACTGTTCTGTTGCAGAAACTATAAGCTGTCTCACCCCTGCCTGCTTGAATTTGCGAAGCAACTCTTCCGTTTCATAGGCTACTTCTGCCACAGGATATTTCTCGTCATATAAAAAGGCATATTCTCTTGCAACGGCTTCAAAGGGCTCACTTTGGAAGGTGAACCCTAATTCTTTATAGAAATCAATAATCGGGAAGGAAAAAAGGTTTTTATATTTATCAACACCGTCAAGAAGGGGAAGGTTTCTCTCTTTGAGAAGGATATTTATTATCTCAAGGTTTATATTCACATCATCAAGCAGTGTGCCGTTCCAATCCCATATAACATATTTATATCCGAGCATTTTTTTCACTCCTTAATATTAACGCTTACTTCAACAGCTCTTCAACAAGCTTAACAACATCTCCCACAGTGTGTATCTTTTCTTCGGCTCCGTCGGGAATTTCAATGTCAAAGCTATCCTCAATCCCCATAATTATTTCCACAAGGTCGAGACTGTCCGCATCAAGGCTCTGAATTGTGGCGGCTTCAGTGATGATAAAATCATCTTCAAGATGCAAATGTTCTTTTATAATATCACATATTTTTTCAAAAATCTGCATTGAAAATCACTCCTCTATACATCATATTATATACAATGTTTTCTTTTGTCAATAGAAGGCAAAAAAACTTCACAAGGTAATTTTCCCCAAGATTTTGCTTTTTACACATCATAAAAAACAGAGAAATAAAAAAGAATTTTTCACACAGAAGGATTAAAAAAAGAAAAATCCGGCAACACTGTTGATAACAAAAGCAAAGAGGTGAAAACAATGAAAATAAAGTTTTTGGAAGCGGCGGCTTTTTTAGCTCTATTTATATGTATAGCAGCCTGCGTGGGCTTTGAAAAGGATTGTGAGGATATAAGGCAGAATGTGCTCAGGCTTCATGTTATTGCCGACAGCGATTCACAGGAGGCTCAGAAGCTGAAGCTACAGGTAAGAGACGCTCTGCTTTTAAAGGGTGAAGAGCTTTTTTCAGATAACGACAGTCTTGACTCAGCTCAGATAAAGCTCAGCGATAACCTTGAGCAGATGAAAAAAATTGCTGAGGAAACGGTGAAGGAAAAGGGATATACATATCCTGTTGAGGTGTTGCTGACAGAAAGCTATTTCCCCACAAGGCAGTACGGTGATATAACCTTGCCTGCAGGGAAATACAACGCTCTCAAGGTGGTTATAGGCGAGGGCGAGGGACAAAACTGGTGGTGCGTAATGTTCCCGCCGATGTGTCTGCCTGCGGCAAGCAAGGATGAGGCAAAGCTCACCGATGTGCTGAATGAAAAAAGCATGGATATTGTTTCAAACGAGCAGAAATACGAGGTGCGCTTCTGGATAGTTGAAAAGTGGTATGAGCTTAAGGAATGGGTAAAGGGCAGAGTGTAAAAAGGGGAATATTGACAGATTATGCGGACTGTGATATAGTTGATATATCAAAATATAAAGGAGAGATAAACTATGTTTTGTAACAAATGCGGTAACGAATACCCTGATAATCTCAATTACTGCCCCTATTGCACAAACACGCAGGAACAGAATGCTCCCGTAAATTACGCTCAGCCTGTGCCTGCTCAGCCTGCTTTTCAGCAGCCTATGCCTGTTCAGCCTGTTCTTACTAAGAAGAAATCCAAGCTTCCGATTATTATTGTTGCCATAGTACTTATTGCGGCTATAATTGCAGGTGTAATCCTTATTCCCGGTTTGCTCAATAAGGATGATAATAAGCCGAGTGGCGAAGAACAGGTGATTCCCGAGCCTCCTGTTGAAATAAACGCTATATCCGCAATCAGCTTTGATGCCATTATGAATATGGAAATGTCAGCGGAGATAGAATATGATGAAAACGGATTACCTGTAAGAATTTATATGAATGCTGACGGTGAAATAACAGAAGGTAAAGTAGTTTATGATGAAGAAAGCTTCACCTATACAGAGGAAACATATGAGAACGGTGTGCTTACAGAGGTGGTAAAAGCTGAGTGTGATGACAAGTGGAACGACAAGAAGACCACAACCTACGTTGACGGCGTTGAAACCTCATACACCGTATATGAGTATACCGAAGCAGGCAAAATTTCAAAGAAAACCGTTTATGAGGGTGGTGTAGAAACAGAAAGCACCGTATATGAATACGATGCAAACAATAATCTTATAAAAGAAGCCATAGTAAAAAACGGTGCTGAGGTTGATGTAATAGTTAACACGTACGATGCAAACGGCAACATAACAAAGAAAACACACGAATATGAGGACGGTATATACAGTGAGCATGTTTACAGCTATGATGCAAACGGTTTATGCAATAAGGTTGTTTATTATGAAGACGGCTCACAGGCAGGCTATGATGAATTAACCTATAACGAAAAGGGCGAACTGATAAGCAGAGATACCTATATGATGGGTATGAAGCTTATCACCACAAACATTGAGTACATAACTGTTACAATTGATTCAAGGTATGTATATATGATTGAAGAGATGAACAATAGCTTTGTGCAGGAGGCTGTCTTCTTCTCATAAGTATATAACTTAAACTGTCAGGGCTTGATGTCCTGACAGTCTGAAAAAAACCGCCCCTAGGGCGGTTTTTTCTGTTACCATATAACTCTTGTTTCAATATCCTCTGTAACAAGCTTGATGAAGTCTGCGGCAGCCATTGAGCCCTGGTCGCCGTGACCGCGCTTTCTGACGGAAACAGTGCCTTCCTCGGCTTCCTTATCGCCGATAACAAGCATATAGGGAATCTTCTCAAGCTGAGCCTCACGAAGCTTGTAGCCGAGCTTTTCGCTTCTTGTGTCAATATCAACATCGTCAATGCCTGCTTCATAAAGAGCCTTCTTAACTGCGTAAGCCGCATCCTGATGACGGTCTGCAATGGGAAGAATACGTACCTTTTCGGGTGCAAGCCATACGGGGAATGCGCCTGCATATTTCTCGATAAGAAGAGCGAGAGTCCTTTCGTAGCAGCCGATTGAAGTACGGTGAATGATATAGGGATTCTTCTTTGTACCGTCGGGAGCAACGTATTCCATACCGAACTTCTCAGCGAGCATCTGGTCGATCTGAATGGTGATGAGGGTATCCTCCTTGCCGTGAACATTCTTAATCTGGATGTCAAGCTTCGGGCCGTAGAAGGCGGCTTCACCGATACCGACTTTATAGTCGATACCGAGATTGTCGAGAATTCTGCCCATCATACCCTGAGCCTCATCCCACTGCTCAACCGTGCCGATGTATTTTTCTGTATCTGCGGGATCCCACTGTGAGAAACGGTAGGAAACATTCTCGTAAAGACCGAGAGTTTTGAGCATATAGATTGCAAGCTCAAGACAGCCCTTGAATTCGTCCTCAAGCTGATCGGGAGTACACATAAGATGACCCTCGGAAATTGTGAACTGACGCACACGGATAAGACCGTGCATTTCACCTGATGCTTCATTTCTGAAAAGGGTTGAGGTTTCACCGAGTCTCATGGGAAGGTCACGGTAGGAACGTGCTCTGTTAAGATAAGCCTGATACTGGAAGGGGCAGGTCATGGGACGAAGCGCAAAGACCTCGTCATCCTTTTCCTCGTCGCCTAAAACGAACATACCGTCCTTATAGTGATCCCAATGTCCTGAAATTTTATAAAGGTCACTCTTAGCCATAAGAGGAGTCTTTGTACGAAGCCAGCCTCTTCTCTTTTCCTCATCCTCAACAAAGCGCTGAAGGGTCTGAACAATGTGAGTACCCTTGGGAAGCATAATGGGAAGTCCCTGACCGATGTAATCAACGGTGGTGAAGATTTCAAGCTCTCTGCCGAGCTTGTTGTGGTCACGCTTCTTTGCTTCTTCAATTCTTGCAAGATGCTCTTCAAGGTCTGCCGCCTTGGTGAAAGCGGTGCCGTAGATACGCTGGAGCATTTTGTTTTTGCTGTCGCCTCTCCAGTAAGCGCCTGTGCATGAGGTAAGCTTGAATGCCTTTACTCTGCCTGTGTCGGGAATGTGGGGACCTGCACAAAGCTCAAGGAATTCACCCTGACGGTAGAAGGAGATAGGCTCGCCCTTGTCTGCGTGCTCTTTGATAAGCTCTACTTTGTAGATTTCGCCCTTTTCTTCCATAAGAGCGAGTGCCTCAGCAGGCTCCATTTCAACCTTTTCAAGGAAAAGACCTTCCTTGACGATTTTTTTCATTTCAGCCTCGATTTTATCAAGAATATCCTGAGTGAAGCTGATTTCACTGTCAAAATCATAATAGAAGCCGCCGTCAACTGCAGGGCCGATTGCAAGCTTTACATCGGGATAAAGTCTCTTTACAGCCTGAGCGAGGATGTGTGAGCAGGTGTGCCGGAAGGTCTTCTTTGCCTCTTCATCGTCGAAGGTGAGAATTTCAACCTCGCAGTCACCTGTAAGAACAGTGCGAAGATCCTTTATTTCGCCGTTGACCTTTGCAAGGCAGGCAGCTTTGTAAAGACCTGCACCGAGGCTCTTTGCAACATCGATGATGCTTGAGCCGTCTTCGTATTCGCGGACAACGCCGCCTTTTAAAGTTACATTAATCATTGTTTTCATCCTTTCAATAAAATCAATAAAAAAGAAACACCTCATCCCAACAGCTTTCTGCTCTGGGATGAAGTGATAAATTACTCCACGGTTCCACCCGTATTCCGTCATAAGACGGCACTCATAAGACTTTAACGCAGTCATACGGCGTACCTTATTTCGGCACACACTCGGGAGTGGTAGCTTTAATCCGAATTTATCCGACTCACAGCAAATATCGGACTCTCTGAAAATTCTTCTGAAAAAAGCCGTCTCCCTCAACGATTTTAAGGGATTAAGTTTTTCTTTTATTAAAGGTTATTTTAGCACTGCACAAAAGCTTTGTCAAGTAAAAATCATTAAACATCAATATTTACTGTAACATCGTTCTTTTTAAGTAGGGCAATAAAATCCTTTCCGCCCATATCATCCTTTGTGAAGCTACAGACTTCATTTTCTCCTATGTAAACCTCTATTCTGAGAGTTGAAATGTTTCTCATAATCTGCTCAGAGTTCACGGTAACATTGGTTATATCTGAAAAGCTGTGGGTTTCCTCGCCCACGGTAAACCCATTTTCATCATAGCAGATTTTTTCCTGAGAAAAGTATTTAAGAAGATAATAAACGAAAACACCGCCCACAAGTAAATTCAGTATTGCATTCATAATTGAAAATTCTGTATATTTTATAAAATCTGCAACTGATATAATCAAGCAAAGACCTGCGGCAACACCGAAGAAAATTACCGCCCAAGATGAGGGCTTTACTGTTTTCAATCAAAATCACCTACTGTACTCAAGATAAAATCACTGAGCATTATCAATTGCCCTGCCAATCGCTCTTAAAAGTGAAGCCTCGTTTGTTGAGGGAATGTCGCAGGAATAGTGCCATATCATAACACCGGTATAGCCCTCGTCAATGGCAAACTGAGTTTTCTTTTCAATCACATCGGGAGTGTTGAACCAGAAGGTCTTGCCGATGCTGTTGTCGGTATAGAAGCCGTTTTCATCAAGCTTATCTGCATAAGAAGAATAGTCATACCAATAAGCATCACTGTCAGTCGGTCTTGCATAGAAGGGAAGACCGAAGGTAACTTTTTCAAGGGGAATATTTGAATCCTTTATCCACTGTGAACGTGTAACAACGGTATCGTAGGTTGCGTGTCTGCCTTCTTCATCGTAGACGTCGTACATCATAAGCTCGAAGGAATCAACAAATTCAACCGCAAGGGCAGAGAACTGTAAGCACCAGTCGGAAGCGGCAACATTCAGTGTGTAATCGTCACCGAGCTTTGAGCCGAGGGAAACAAGGAAGTTGTTGTAGTAGTACCATGCTCCGTTTGTTGTGGGATATTCGTAATCAAAGTGTACGCCGTCAAGGTCATATTCCTTGAGAACGCTGATGATGTTTTTCTGAAGCTTCGGGCGAAGGAAGGCTTTGTTATGTTCCTTGCCGAGAGATTCCATCTGATCGTACCAGTCGGTTGAATCGGTTACACTGCCGGGACCGAGGAAGTTGAGGGTGATTTCGATATCTCTGTCACCGATAACTGTTTCAAGGTTGTAGAGAGCAGTTTCAAGAACCTCTCTGTCGATGGTGACATTACCCTTAGTGTCAAAGGTTGCAACACCGAAAAGAATAACGTCGGTGATGATGTCGAAGTCTTCACTGCAAAGACTTGACGGATCCTGGATTCTGTCACAGATTACATAGCTCTTGACTCTGAAGGCTTTGTCGGCGGTATCCTCCGGCTTGGAATCGATACCGAAAAAGCCTGATATCAATGATATTATTGCGGTCATGATTGCGATAATGCTTTTAAAAAATGTCATAGCTTTTCTCCTCGCTTTTCAGTTTTATTATTCTTCAAAGCTGCCGCTTTCGATAGCCATAATCTGGTCAACTCTTCTCCGGTGTCTGCCGCCCTCAAATTCCGTATCGAGGAAAACATCAACCATTTCAATGGCAAGACCTGCACCTACAACTCTGCCGCCGAGACAAAGTGCGTTTGCATCGTTGTGAAGGCGTGTGAATTTTGCGCTGAAATAATCACTGCAGCAGGCAGCTCTGATTCCCTTGACCTTATTTGCCGCCATAGAAATACCGATACCCGTTCCGCAGCAAAGAATTGCCTTTTCACATTCACCGCTTGTTACTGCCTTGCAGGTTCTGTATGCGATTGCCGCATAGTCGATTGATTCAGGGCTGTATGTGCCGAAGTCCTTATATTCGACACCTTTTTCTTCAAGATGCTTTTTGATTTCTTCCTTGAGTGCGTATCCGCCGTGATCTGCGCCTAATGCTATCATGGTTAATTTCTCCTTTATTTATCAATATAAAATAATAATATCACAGCTCTGAAAATTTGTAAAGTATACAGCGGTAAAGATTAAGCTTTTATATCTGTAAAAGAATAATGTTTTTCTTTCTCGACAGTCTAAAAGGCACACCATTTGTCGGGTGTGCCTCGTAAAAACTCAGGACAGATTAATTTGAGCTGAAGAAATTGATTATTCCCATAAATTCCTTCTGGAATTCTGTTATTTCTTCCTCACAGTCAGCGGGAATATCTATGGCGATATATTCAACAGTGGTTTCAGCCGTTTTTAAACCCCAGTAGTAGGTAGTTTTGCTTATACAGTTTCCGTTTTCGTCATATTCGCAGACATCATATCCCATTTCTGTGCCGTTTTCCTCGTGGATTTCTTTAGTGCAGTTACCGTTTTCATCATATTGATATGTATGCACATATTCGGCTCCGTCATAGGAGATGCGAATTTCTTTTAAAAGCTTGCCCTCTGCGTCGTATTCATATGTTGTGGTTTCGGCTTCTGTGCCGTTTTCATAACTTGTTTCTTTTGTGCATTTACCGTTCAGGTTATATTCATATGTCGTATATCCGACTTCTGCACCGTTTTTATATTCGACTGATTTTATCACATTGCCCTTTGCGTCACACTCGTGTATTGAATGGCTGACCGCAACACCGTTTTCGTATTCGGTCATTTTCTCTTCGTAGCCGTTTTCGTCATATTCATATATTGAATAACCGACTTCTTCGCCGTTCTCGTAATTAACACTCTTTACCAACAGATTATTTTCGTTATATTCTAATTTTTCCTCAAATTTTTTGTCGCCCGTAGTCATAGACAGGCAGACAGGATAACCGTTATTGTTATACTGCATACTCATATCTAAGGTTAAATCTGCAATGGTTTCCCAGGTGAGATTATCAATAAGCCAAACTGTTATCAGGTTCTGTTCTTCAGGAGACTTATCTTCTTTTTTGAGCATTCCCGGCAGGAAAATTGCAACGGCTGCGATTGCTGCGACAAGCACTGTTGCAACGATAATAAGAGGCAGCTTGGACTTCTTTTTGGGCTGAACAACCTGAACGGGTACGGGCTGCTCAAAAACAGGCTGGGTCGGAAGGGGGGTGCTGTTCATCGGCACTGCAGTGTGACCGCAGAAGGGACATCTGCCGTTTTGTGACTGAAATTCATTTCCGCAAAATTTACAAAACATGTCAAATCTCCTTTACATTAAATATATCTGTACTGCTTAATACTTGCTGCTTACTACTCAATCGCCCTGCGGTTGTGCATTCACCTGAGTTTCTGCTTCGCTTTCAACTCTCGTTCTGCCTGAGGGAGCCTGAGATAGGTGGGCATCAGAGCTGAAGCATCAACTGCTTTTTCATCGGTGAAGTCCTTTTGTGCGGCAAAGGCAACGGAGCTGCCTTTCTGATACAGCAGAGCCGAGGGGGCAATATCATAACCCACAATTCCGTGGCAAAGCTTTGCGCCGTCACCGACAAAAACAACATTTTCATATGCCGTAAGCATTTCGCCGAGCTCATCGATTTTTATTGCCATATCCTCGGTGAGTCTTTCAACCCTTTCTCCTTCAACCCTGAAAATGCCGCAATAAACCTGATTGCAACGGGCATCCATAACAGAGACGGCAGTGCAGCTTCTTCCCTGAAGGTTATAGGCTAGGGCTTCAAGGGTTGAAACGGGAATACATTTTTTCTTCAGTCCGTCGGCAAGACCTTTGATTGCCGCAACGCCGATTCTTATGCCGGTAAATGAGCCGGGGCCCACACTGCAGGCAAGGTAATCGATGCTGTCAAGACCGATTTCGCCGTTTTTGAGGGCACTGTCTATCATCGGAAGCAGAGTTCTTGAGTGGGTCAGCCCTGTGTTTATGCTGCATTCTGAAAGAATTTTGTTGCCGTCTGTTATCGCAACCGAGGCGCAGACAGCACTTGTATCAACCGCTAAAATTCTCATTGTATATCTAATCCTTCAACTGTGATAATTCTTTGATTTTCGCTTTCGCCCTTTTCAATATGTACACGAACGGTGTTTTCGGGTAAGGCGTTTTCAATGTTTTCGCTCCACTCAACGGCAAGCACCGCACCCATATCAAGGTAATCGTAAAAGCCGCTTGAATAAAGGTCATCCCAGGTTTCAACCTTATACATATCAAAATGAACCAACGGGGGATTTCCGCCGTAATCGTTGACAATGGCAAAGGTGGGGCTTGAAACATCGGCGTTTATACCCATACCCTTTGAAAGTCCTCTTGTGAAGGAGGTTTTTCCGACTCCCAGACCGCCGAAAAAGGCGATTACCGTCCCGCCGCTTACAGCTTTTGATATCTTTTCTGCAAAGGCTTCTGTTGCGGCAGTGCTGTCAGAAACAAATCTTATCATGGGAAAAATCTCCTTTCCTAAAGCTTTTCGTGAATATTTTACCATAAATTATTTATAAGTCAACAGTTGATATTTCCAATGTATAAAATCCACTTGAAAAAATAAGCCGTTCATTATATAATATTAAAATAAGTCATAATATTAGGACGTGATTTTTTGCTTTTAAAGAAGGTTAAAAACATATTAAAACAAACAGATTTTATTCTGATTATAATAACACTTATCCTTTCGGTTTTCGGAACCGTTATGGTTTCAAGTGCCACATATACATCAAGCAGTACCACATATTTTTCACGAGATGCCAAGGTTATGGTTCTTGCCCTTGTTTTGGGTATGGGAATAGCATTGATTATCTCTTTTATAGACTATGACCTGATTCTGAAGCTGTGGCCTGTGGTTGCCGTTGGCTGTGTAGGCATAATGCTTCTGCTTTTCAGATTCGGTGTTTCTCCCGAGGGCAGAAGTGATGCTATATCGTGGCTGAAAATCGGATCTCTTTATTTCCAACCCTCGGAAATAGTTAAAATAGGCTTTATCATAACCTTTGCCATGCATCTGAGCAAGGTTAAAAATGCTGTTTCCGATATCAAAAATGTTATGCTGCTGTGTATCCATGCGGCAATCCCTATCGTTCTGGTTGTTGCAACAGGCGATATGGGCTCGGCTCTCATTTTTATTATGATGTTTATCGGAATGATGTATATAGCAGGCCTGCACTGGCTTTATTTCCCGGCGGCGGGCATTGCCGTTGTTGCCGCATCACCCTTTATATGGTATAAGGTTTTTGACGATATCCAGCGTAACCGTATTCTTGCTTTGTTTGACCCGGATTCATATCCGACAGAGATATATCAGCAGAATCAGGCACTCAAGGCTATGAAAAACGGCGGATTTTCGGGAATGGGGCTGTTTCAGGGTGAGCTCAGCCACAGCAGACTTCTTCCCGAAAAGGAAAACGATATGATTCTTTCCGTTATCTGTGAGGAAACGGGCTTTATCGGCGCAATAATACTGTTTTTGTTTTTTGTTTTTCTTGCCTGCAGAATAATTGCAGTGGGAAAAAGAAGCCGTAATTTTGCCGCTGAGATGATGTGCTACGGCGTTGCCTTTATGATAGTCAGTCAGGCGGCGGTAAATATCGGTATGTGCACAAGACTTCTGCCCGTTATCGGTATCACCCTTCCCTTTATAAGTGCCGGCGGCTCCTCAACGGTTTGCCTTTATGTGGCAATCGGACTTGTGCTGAGCGTTTACCGCTCCTCGGGAGGCTTAGGCTATGAAAATGACTACCGTTTTGCACGTATAGCAAAGGAATATTATTGATCAAAAGCAACAAAAGAGGCAGAAATGCTGATAAAAAACGGTATTCAGTGAGAAATGAATCGTTTTGCAGACTTGTTAACATTATCTTTACATTTGATTGACAAGCAATGCAAAATAATGGTATTATATTAAAGATAAACATAAAACAAAAAAGAAAAGAGGTAATTCCAATGGCAATGTCTGATTTTGGTGTAATGCTCGGTAATTCGGTGCTTAAGGGCGTTAACCATTTCACTTCTATTCCTGTTGAAACCCAGGAGAAGATCCTTCTTCAGATTATGGATGAGAACAAGGATACGGAGTATGGTAAGAAAATCGGCTTCGACAAGGTTCATTCTGTTGAAGACTTCCAGAAAATAGTACCCCTTTCAACATACGAAACCTATGACGGATATATCGAGCGTATGCTTGACGGCGAAGAAAACCTTATGATGGCAAGAAAATGCAAAAGATATTGCACTTCATCAGGCTCAGTAGGTAAGCCTAAGGTTCTTCCCAAGTCAGGTAAAGACCTTTGGAATATGCAGTGTATGGGCTTTGCCGCCACACCTGCCTGTGCTAAAAAGTGGTTCAGCGAAAGAGGAATGAAATTCCCCAAGCAGATCGGTCCCGTTGCACTCATCCTTACAGGTCATAAGATGAGAGACGGCAAAATGGGTAACGGTGCGGGTCAGGTTCCTTTCACCTACCTTAAGCCTATTTCAAAGTTCTTTATGACAACTCCCAACGATTTTATGTATCCTGAAAACGAGGATGCAGTCAATTCTACATATTTTCACCTTCGTTTTGCTCTCGAAAACCCTGATGTTTCCTTCCTCGGTTCAATGGTTGTAACTCTTCTTACATCAATGTTTGACTATTTCGAAAACAACTGGGAGCTTGTTTGCAAGGATATCGAAATGGGTACTATTGACCCAAGCATCAAATGCCCCGACGACCTTCGCAAGAAGTGGGAAAAGAAGTTCAAGCCCAATCCCAAGAGAGCTGCTGAAATACGCAGAGAATGTGAAAAGGGCTTTGATGAGCCTATCGCCAAGAGAATATGGCCCAAGTTCACATGGTCATACGGTATGGTCGGATCAACTCTTGAATTCTATGTAACAAAGCTCAGAAGATATATCGGTGACGCTCCCATTCACAATATGGGTTATGCAGCTGCAGAGGGTTACTTTGCAATGCCCGTTGAGCTTGATGTCAGCGACTATGTTCTTCTTCCCCGTTCAATCTTCTTTGAGTTCATCCCCATCGACAATCCCGATATTGAAAGACCTCTTACTATCGGCGAGGTTGAGGTAGGTAAGGAATACGAGCTTGTTGTTACAAACTTCTCAGGTCTTTACCGTTATCAGATTGAAGACGTTGTCCGTGTTACAGGCTATTTCAACAAGACTCCCAAGGTTGAATTCCTTTACAGAAATAACCTTGCAATGAATGTTGCAAATGAAAAGACAACCACACAGATGGTTGACTGGGCAGCAGCAAAGGTTCAGGAGGAGCTGGACATTTCCTTCACAGGCTACAGCTTCTATTCAGATAATGAATCTGAGCCGGTACGCTACGTTATGTTTGCAGAGCCCGAAAGTGATATTTCAAAGGATATGATTCCTCAGATTGAGGAAAGCCTTGACAAGTGGCTCAGCGAAAGCAACGAGAAGTATCATAAGTACCGCCGTTGGGGTATGCTCGGCGCAGCAAAGGTTAACCTTCTTAAAAAGAATTCCTATGCAGATTACAGAGAAATGCTCAAAAAGCAGGGCAAGGTTCTCAATCAGGTCAAGCCCGTGACCGTTATCAACACCGAGGAGAGAAAAGAGTTCTTCTTCTCACACATCGACGAATAAAAGAAAAAGAGACTGTTGCAATAAAATGCAACAGTCTAAATTTTTCAGTTTGTTTTTATACAGGAAACAAAATATTCTTGATTATTACAACTCTTTGTGATAAAATACATAAAATGTAAAGATTTATACCCTTTGTAATTATATTTTTGTTTTGAAATATTAAATTCAGGAGGTTTATGCTATGAAAAGAAAAGTTTTATCGGTTCTTATGGCTGTGCTGATGCTTGCAGCTTCTTTCACCGCTACTGCCTTTGCTGAAGATGAGGCTGTGGCAAAAATAGGTGAAATCGACTACCCTTCACTTGAAGCAGCAGTTGCCGCAGTTCCGAAGGACGGCACAGAAACAACGGTTACACTTCTTAAGGACAGCAGCGGAAACGGTATAGTTGTAAATGCAGGTCAGAATGTGGTGATTGACTTCGGCGGCTATACTTATCTTGCAGACGGAAAGCAGGTGGGCTCAGAGGGTACGGAAAACCTCAGCTTCCAGCTTCTCAATGGCTCAAAGGTAACGCTTAAAAACGGTGTTATCACTTCAACAAAAACAAAGATGCTCGTTCAGAACTATTGCGAGCTTGTGCTCGAGGATATTACTCTTGACGGTACACAGAGTGAACTTAATCAGTACACTCTTTCAAACAACTTCGGCAACACTGTGATAAAGGGTGCAACAAATATTCTCGGTGACGAAGATACGGTCGCTTTTGACATATGGTACGGTATGTTTGCCTCATATGAGGACGGTGTAAGCGTAACCTTTGACGAAACCTTCACAGGTGAGGTCGTGGGTGCAATAGAATACGGCGCACACAGCAGAGTAACTGCTGACGGTTGGCAGGAAAAGGCGGCTCTTGTGATCAAGGCAGGCAGCTTTGACACAGAATTTGTTGCAACCTCAGACGACATCGAGAACGCAAACATCGAAATCAGCGGCGGCAGATTTACCGCTCCCGTGCTCAAAGAGCATTGTGCAAACGGATATGAGCCTGCAACTTTTGAAGGTGAGTACGGTGTATGTAAGCACTCAGTCAAGAGAGTTTATGAGAGCAAGGAAAAGGACTGCCTTGAAAACGGATACGACAAGATAAAATGCACCGAATGTGATTACACAATCACAATCGACTATATTGCCAGCGGTCACAGCTTCACGGTTTACACTTCCGATAACAATGCTACCTTTGATGCTGACGGCACCAAGACAGCAATCTGCGATAATGAGGGCTGTAACGAAAAGAATACGGTTGCCGATAACGGCTCAAAGCTTTCTTTGGGCAATACAGCTTCAATCACCGCAACACAGACGGCTTCTGCAGTAACTCTTGATTGGAAGGCTGTTTCAGGTGCGGCAGGCTACAGAGTCTATGTCTATGAGGGCGGCTGGAAAGCACTTGGAAACACCTCCTCTTTAACCTATAAAATAACAGGCCTCAAGGCAGGAACAAGCTATAAGTTTGCAGTAAGGGCCTATTTGGAAGCAGGCGATAAAACAGTGCTCGCTCCCTCATATAAGTCCTTTACAACCTACACAAAGCCCACGCCGCCCGCAACGGTCAAGGCAAGCGCAAAGGGTGCTGATTATATCACTCTGAGCTGGAGCAAGTGTACCGGTGCCACAGGCTACAGAATATATGTTAAAAATTCAAGCGGCTGGAAGGCTCTTAAAACAACAACCGCACTGACATATAAGGTGACGGGCCTCGATGCAAATACAAAATATACCTTTGCAGTTAAGCCCTATGTTAAATATGATTCAAATTACATCTGGGCATCAACCTATACCTCATTCTCGGTTTCAACAGCATATCTTGACACACCGGTTGCAAGAGTTGCCACCACCGCAAAGGGCAGAGCAACCGTAGCCTGGTATGATGTTGAGAATGAAACAGGCTATCAGGTCTGGTATTCAACCAATGCCTCAAGCGGCTTTACAAAAATTGCAAACTATTCCGCAAACACGGAAAAAATATATAAAACAGGACTCACAAGCGGAAAGACCTATTATTTCAAGGTCAGAGCCTACACAAAGGTTGACGGCAAATATGTATACAGCGATTACAGTGCCGTAAAGAGTCTCACAGTTAAATAATCAGGAAAAGGACTTTGCTTTTGCAAGGTCCTTTTGCTCTTGGATATGGGAAACGGCCAATTATATAAATCATCCGTCACAAAGGTCAGCTGATTTTTTTGTTATAAATGCTTGACAAATAGTTATTTTTGTTTTATGATTATTACTATCAATTTAAGAAAACAAACCGATGAACAAGAGTAGTAGCACCCTTGGGTACTTACAGAGAGTCACGGACGGTGGAAAGTGACAGTGGAAGAGAGTGCGAATGGACTTGTGAGGGCGGCCCGAAAATGCAGTAGGCACCGACGGAAACTCTAACCGTTATGATGAGAGCGTATGTCGGTACGTGACAAAACCCATAGGTGGCTTACAGTCTTCTGTTCCTATAAGGGACGGAAGCTATTTTTTTAAGAAAGAAGCGATTTTATGTATTATTCAGGCTTTCGATGGCGCAGCTTAAATAACATCTGAATAAAATATTATCATCAACAATAAAGGAGCTTTTATTATGAATAAATATAAGGATTTTGAAAATTATTTCAAGGAATATCCCACAAAGGAAGGCTATTTCGGTCAGCACGGCGGTGCTTTTCTTCCTCCCGAATTAGAGCCTGCATTTAAAGAGGCAGACGATGCTTATGAAGCAATATGCCATTCAGCTCAGTTTATAAATGAGCTTCGCAGAATCAGAAAGGAATTTCAGGGCAGACCCACTCCCGTTTATCACTGTGAAAGACTTTCCAAGCTTTTCGGAAACTGTCAGATTTACCTCAAGCGTGAGGATCTTAACCACACCGGCGCCCACAAGCTCAACCACTGTATGGGCGAGGGCCTTCTTGCAAAATATATGGGCAAGAAAAAGCTTATTGCCGAAACAGGTGCAGGTCAGCACGGCGTTGCAATCGCTACTGCCGCCGCATATTTCGGCCTTGAATGTGATGTATATATGGGTGAGGTTGATATTGCAAAGCAGCACCCCAATGTTATAAGAATGAAGATGCTCGGCGCAAATGTTGTGCCTGTCACTCACGGACTCAAAACTCTCAAGGAGGCTGTTGACGCCGCATTTGATGCATATCTTAAGGAGTATGATCACGCTATTTACTGCATCGGCTCAGCTCTCGGCCCCCATCCCTTCCCGAAAATGGTAAGAGATTTCCAGACAGTCATCGGCTATGAGGCAAGAGATCAGTTCCTTGAGATGACAGGACTCATGCCTGATGCGGTTTGTGCCTGCGTAGGCGGCGGCTCAAACTCAATCGGTATGTTCACTCCCTTCCTTTCGGATCCGGTTGAAATTTACGGAATTGAGCCCCTCGGCAGAGGCTCAAAGGTGGGTGACCACGCCGCAACAATGGCATACGGCACAAAGGGCAGACTTCACGGCTTTGAAAGCTATCTCCTTCAGGATGAAAAGGGTGAGCCCCTTCCCGTATATTCAATCGCCAGCGGACTTGACTACCCGGGTGTAGGCCCCGAGCACGCAAACCTCAGAGATATGGGCAGAGTAAACTATGAAACCGTATCTGACGAGGAAGCTATGGAAGCCTTCTTCCTGCTTTGCAGATACGAGGGTATTATCCCCGCTATTGAAAGTGCCCATGCAGTCGCTTACGCAATCAGATATGCGAAAGAGCATAAGAGCGGCTCAATCCTCGCTTGTCTTTCAGGCAGAGGCGATAAGGATATCGACTACGTTTATGAAAACTACGGCTGCGGCGAGCAGTTCAAGCTTGATTATGATGTGAAGTAATGCGCAATCGCGGGGAACGGTTCAATAATTAAAAAGCGTCTGCCCGCCCAATAAGAAGGTTGTTTATAACCGATATAAAGCACATAGTTTTATGTGTTTAAAATTAAAAAGTCGCCTGATTTTTTTCAGACGACTTTTTTTGTTTATATGGGTTTTATATCTTTCTGATTTGGCGGGAACAAACCTTTATCTTTCTGAGCTCTTTTCCGCGATTGTGCATTGCGAATTGCGAATTACTCAATGGCATCCGTGATCACCGCAGGTGTGTTCCTCGCCGCCGTGCTCGTGGTCGTGATGATCACAGTGCACATCGGGATTGTAGCTCAGTTCACCCTTAAGATAGGCGATAACCGCTGCATCTGCGTTTCCCGATACGCCGCCGAAGAGCTTTATGCCTGCTTCATTGAGAGCATTCTGTGCTCCGCCGCCGATACCGCCGCAGATGAGTACGTCAACGCCGTTTTCTTTTAAAAGACCTGCAAGGGCGCCGTGGCCGCTGCCATCAGCGTTAAGAAAGCTGATTTTTTTGATTTCTGTATCTTCAACCTCATAAAGCTTGAACTGCTCTGTGTGTCCGAAATGCTGAAAAACCTGTCCCATTTCGTGTGTGACTGCTATTTTCATAATAATCTTCCTTTCTTTGAGTTTATATATCTATTTTATCACCGAAATTTTGAAAAGTCCATAGTTGATATTTTTTATTTCAGGTGATATACTTACCATATATATAAAAGTGAAAGGATGAAAGTGATGGATAAAAGATTTGACACTGTCATTGACAGAAGAAATACAAACAGCCTCAAGCACGATTTTGCAGTGGAAAACGGACTTCCTGCCGATGTAATGCCCATGTGGGTTGCGGATATGGATTTCAAGGCTCCCGACTGCGTACTTGAAGCACTTCAGAATTCGGTAAATCACGGTATTTTCGGCTACAGTGACCTTAAGGGTGACTTTTACGAAGCCGTTGCAGGCTGGTTCAAGAGACACTTCGGCTGGACTCCCGAAAAGGAGTGGCTCGTATATACACCCGGTGTTGTGTTTGCTCTTGCTACGGCAGTACGTGCCTACACGGAAAAGGGAGAGGGCGTCATCATTCAGCCTCCCGTCTACTATCCGTTCTATAACGTAATAAGAAACAATGACCGAAAAATCATCGAAAGCCCCCTTGTGTATAAGGACGGAAAATACACAATCGACTTTGAGGATTTCGAAAACAAGGTACGCGACAACAACGTAAAGCTCTTTATCCTTTGCAGTCCCCATAACCCGGTCTGCCGTGTATGGACTGAAGAGGAACTGCAAAAGATTGGCGAAATCTGCCTTAAATATAATCTTTATGTGGTTTCAGATGAAATTCACTGCGATTTCACCTATGAGGGACACCCTCACAATATTTTCATCGAAACCGTACCCGAGCTCCGCGACAGAACGGTTATGTGTACCGCACCGAGCAAGACCTTCAATATTGCGGGTCTGCAGACCTCGAGCATATTCATTCCCGGTGAAGAAACAAGGGCAAAGTTCAGAAAAGAGATTGATGTCAGCGGATATACCGTACCGAACAATATGGGAGTGGTTGCCTGTAAGGCGGCATATAACGGTGGCGATGAATGGTACAAGGCCTGCTGGAAATACATCGGCGAAAACCTTGCCTTTGTACGCTCCTTCCTCAGAGAGAATATTCCCGAAATTAAGCTCGTTGAGCCTGAGGGCACATATTTTGCATGGCTTGACTGTTCAGGTCTTGGACTTTCAAAGGAAGAGCTCAATGACCTTATCATAAACAAGGCAAAGCTCTGGCTTGATGCGGGGGACATTTTCGGTGAAATTGCAGAGCAGTTCCAGAGAGTAGTCCTTGCCTGCCCGAGAGCTACGGTTGAAAAGGCTATGGAAAGCCTTAAGGCTGCGGTAGTGAGCATTCGATAAAATTACAGTAAATAAAACAGTTCGGAGTTAAATATGAAAGATAACGAAATGCGTTTAGCCGCCAAAGAGTTTGCGGCATATTGGAAAGATAAAGGTTATGAGAAAGGTGAAAGTCAGCCTTTCTGGATTGAGCTTTTGGGAAAAGTTTTCGGTGTAGAAAATCCTACTCACTTTATAACTTTTGAAGAACAGGTCAAACTCGACCATACCAGCTTTATTGATGGTCACATTGCCGCTACCCATGTACTTGTTGAACAGAAAGGTAGAGGCAAGGATTTGCGTAAGGCTATTAAGCAATCTGACGGTTCACTCCTTACACCGTTTCAACAGGCACAGCGTTATTCAATAGGTTTACCTTATTCACAGAGACCCCGTTGGATTGTTACCTGCAACTTTGAAGAGTTTTTGGTTTACGATATGGAAAAACCCAATGGTGAACCTGAACAGATTCTCCTCAAAGATTTAGAAAAAGAATATTACCGTCTGCAGTTCCTTACTGATACAGGTGATGAAAACATAAAGCGTGAAATGGAAGTTTCCATTCAGGCAGGTAATCTTGTAGGCATACTCTATGATGAGATTTTAAAGCAGTACATAGACAAGACCAACCCTCGTTCCTTACAGAGCCTTAATATGCTTTGTGTACGCCTTGTATTTTGT
>JAZSPQ010000011.1:0-5270 GCA_045537485.1 Acutalibacteraceae bacterium
CCTGAGTACTTCCTTAAGACCTGTTTCGATGAACCATTTGTAGGAATCCTTCTGAACCTGAATGAGGTTGGGCATCGGCATAACTTCCTCAATTTTGCCGAAGCTCTTTCGCACTTTTGTGCCAAGCTTCACATCGGTTACATTAACCATTGGCTTATCACTCCATATCTTTTAAATTTGCCCGAAGGCATTGGGATCTGATTTAAAAAGGGTATTGACAAATTTACTTTTAAATGGTAATATGCAATCAAGGGAAAAGGTGCTAAGGGCATATAAACGCATTATAAGTTATAACATTTTAGCACAGGGCATTGTCAATGTCAAGAGTTTCCTTGTATTTTTTTATAATTTCAGGCTGTTTTTCCGCTAAAAAGGCGGATTTTTTCTTTTTTCGGGCGGATTTACGGCTGAAAATATGACAACAAGGGTAATAAACAACCCTCCCCCGCCGTGGTTGGCAAGGGAGGGTATTTTTCTAATTTGGATTAAAAATCAACGTAAACACGAGGGAGAGTGTGCGAAATGTGCAAAATATAAAAACCGGCAGGGCGAGTAATAAGCAACAGGAAGCAAGTAGTAAGGGTAATTACCTTTCAGGGCAGGCAGGGTTAAGGCTCTCCTGAAAGGGGAGCTGTCACGAAGTGACTGAGGGGTATATCCTCTTTACCGCAAGCAGTGATGTTTCGGTTGGGTGTGTTGGACCCTTCCACCGCTAACGCGGTCCCCCTTCCCTTTCAGGGCAGGCAAGGATAAAGCTCTGCTGAAAGAAAAAAACTCCCCTGCCGTGGTTGGCAAGGGAATTTTATCATTATAACTGACCGAAATAAACATATTCGTCAAACTTTTTCTGGTTGTTTTCTTTTATATCGGCTCTACGCTCATCCGAAACACTGATTGTAGTATATTCGATTGTAATTGTATATTCTTTCGTTCCATAAAGAGTGCCGGAAGCCTTGATGCAATTACCATTAGCATCATACTCGTATCTATACCTCGCATTTTCTTCGCCGCCTGAATATTCAATCTTAGCTATACAGTTACCACTATTATCATATTCGTAAACATCGTAACAATCTATGTAATACTTACCCACTAAAGATTCTTTTATCAGATTTCCGTTAGCATCGTATTCATAAACAGTTGTTGTTTCGCTGAATTCGGACGACCAGGATTGATACTCATTTTCTACTTTTTCGATCAATCTGCCGTTACTGTCATATTTGTAGGTTGTGTAGTCGTCAGGATCGTCTTCAAAAGTAGCTTTGCTAATGTCCTCTATAAGCCTTCCGGCTGAATCGTACCGATATATATGTGTTGTCCTCGTCGGACTGTCGCCTATAAGTCCCCTAATGGTTACTTCAGTAAGGCAACCACTACTATTATACATATACGTATATTGACTTTTTTCTACACCGCTATCACTGGCGATCATAAAAACAGGCTTGTTGCTCGAATTATAAGACCAAGCATATTTTGTTGTTTCTTTACCGTTATTGAGTCTTTTTTCGGTAACAATATTTCCCAAAGCGTCATAGTCAAATACTATCTCTTCGCCGTCTTTACATATCTTGCTGATAACCCACACAGCATTCGGATCGCTCGGATTTGCAACAACTGCGCCTCCTGTCATTCCTATATCCTCTTCTCCCTTACCCTTAATAAGTCCCGGGATAAAAATTGCACCTAAAACTATAGCCGCAACAAGTACGACAGCGGTAATGATAATCGGCAACTTGCTCTTTTTCTTGAGCTTAGGCTGAGCGGGGTTGATGAAATCCGTGTTAAAATTAATGGGCTGACCGTATTGCTGCTGATTATATGAGGGCTGAGGCACAGGCTGATTGTAGGGTGCCTGAGGTGTCGGCTGACTGTAATTCATCTGAGGTACGAGCTGAGGGTTTCCGCCCGAAAAAGCATTTTCGTTCTTTGCACCGCAATAAGGACAAACCTTCCACGTACCGTCTATTTCTTTTCCACAATTGTTGCAATACATATTATGCTCTCCTTCGTCGTTTTTTTCCATTGTATCACGTCTTTTGTCCGTTGTAAAGTTTTCCATAGCTTTTTTAAGCTCCTTTCCTTTGTTGTGGCTTCATTATACACGGCGGCTTACATTGTTTTTGCAAAGAGTTTCCAAGGTACGACAGCAGTTAAATCAGCTCAAAACTGCCACTTTTTTATAAACCTCTTGATTATTTTCCTCACAGCCTATATAATAAAGCAGTAAAATAAAATCAAAGGAGAACGAACGTGAACTATCAGGAAACATTAGAAAACGCAAAAACAAGCCTTGCTGACCTCAGAGATTATGCCGTTGACGGAATCAAGGCTGTCTGCGATGCCTTCGGCCCCCGCCCCTGCGGTGCAGAAAGCGACATAAAGGCTCAGATGTATCTGCTCGACGATATTAAAAAGTACAGCGACGAGGCGTGGCGTGAAACCTTTAAGGTAAACCCGGATGCTTTTATGTCCTTCGTGCCTATTGCAGGCGGTTGTATGTTCGGCGCAACAGCCCTTAACCTTATTGCCGCAAACAAATGCAAAAAAGCAGCTCTCGGCTCCCTCGGTCTTATCGGCACTGCCCTTTCAGGTATTACCGGTGAGTTTCTTATGTATAAAAAGATGCTCGACCCTCTCTTCAAGGAAAAGGAAGGCGGTAACGTTATCGCCGTAAGAAAAGCATCAGGCGAAACAAAGCGCAGAATCATCCTTTCAGGTCACACCGATTCTGCACCCGAATGGACATATACATATAAATTCGGCTCAAACGGCTCTTATGTGCTTCTCATCCCCGCAATCACCGGTCTTCTTTACACCGGTGCAACTGCCGCTGTGAACCTCTTGAGTAAAAACAAGTCCCTTAAAAAGAAAATGGCTCTCGGTCAGCTTGTCTTTACCCCCGCTTATGCAGGTCTTTTCAAATTTACCAATAGCAAAAGGTACGTTGACGGCGCTAACGATGACCTCTCAGGCTGTTATGTTTCATCGGCTGTTATGAAGTACCTTTCGGACAATGATATACGCTTTGAAAACACAGAGGTTATCTGTATGCTCGCAGGCGGTGAAGAAGCAGGTCTTCGCGGCTCAAAGGCTTTCTTTGAGGCTCATCCCGAATATAAAAACGACGGTATCGAAACCGTATTCGTCAGCTTTGACACAATCCGTGACGAGGATTATATGATGATTTACGAAAGAGATATGACAGGTATGGTCAAAAACGACAAGCGTGTTTGCGACCTTCTTAAAAAGGCTGCAGAAAAGTGCGGCAAGGACGTACCCATAGGCGCAATCCCCCTCGGCTCAACTGATGCGGCCGCCGCTTCTCAGGCAGGTATCGCCGCCGCATCCTTCGTTGCTATGGACCCTGCTCCTGCAGATTACTACCACACAAGACGTGACACCGCTGATATTCTTGTTCCCGAGACAATCGAAAAGACTATCGAAATTGCTCTTCAGACCGTATTCGATTTTGACGAAAAGGGCGTGTGAGTAGTCAGTAGTCAGTAGTCAGGGAAACGCCTGCGGCGTTTCAAGCATATATCAAGACATAAGTTAACCCTCTCCTGCCGTAAAGGTAAGAGAGGGTTGGTTATTTTACTGTTCAATTATTATTACATCGTCATAAACGAGCTCGTCATAAATCATCTTCTGAGAGGTCTTGATTTTTTCAGCCTGCTCAGGAGTAACGATAACAGAGGTGTATTTACATTTACTGTTGCCGAGAGCACTGTCAATATGCTTTATCTTTGTCAGTCTGCCTTCTTTGTTATAAACAAAATCAGTAACATAAGTATCGTAAGAATCTGTTTCCTCCATTGAAAGCTTTAAGCCCTTTTCGTCGTATTTATTTACTATCTGATAATAGGGCTCACCGACCGCTTCCTCCCCGACAGAGCAGGAATATTTTTTCTCGCTTATGATTCTGTCTGCTTCGTCATATCCGTAAATATAACAGTCATAATAATCAGTGGCATAAATACTGTTTTTTTCTATAACTCTGTTTTTTTCGTCGTACTTATATTCATTGCGATAAACTTCCTTACCACCGGAAAAATCTGTTTGTTTTATAAGGTTGCCTTTTTCATCATAGGTGTATTCCGTTTTATCTTCGGCATCGCCTTCTACATAGCGTAAAATGAGCTTTCCGTCACTGTTGTATTCATAAAGGGTAGCACCCTTACCATCGGGCTGAGTGCCTGTAGTTTTTATAAGCAAACCGCTTTCATCATAAATATGTTCAACTTCCCAATTGCGTCCATCGTCAAAGGTATAGATTTCTTTTATAAGCTTGCCGTTGTCATCATAAATATAATCAATCTGCTGCTGAATATTATCAATGAAGGTAAAGTACGCTTCCTGAATACGATTGCCGTCTTCATCATAGCTAAACTTGTAGCTGTTAGACTTAATCTCCGCAGTAAGATTGCCTTGCTCATCATATTCGTATGTATAGCCGACACCATTTTTTGTTTCAGCCGACTCAACAAGCCACACCTTTACCATACCCTCGGGCACCTTTTCTTCCATAAGTAAAGGTACAGCAACAGCGGCTATGACTGCAACAACGAGCACTGCAACAACTGCGATAATTATTTTTGATTTTTTCATAACATTGTACCTCCTTTTCAAGAACAAAATTATTATAACACAATGCAAAAAATAATACAAGAGGACGGAAAACCGCCCTCTGATTTGCTTTTTGATTATAAATCCTTAAGGTGCTTACTTCTTGAGGGGTGACGAAGCTTTCTGAGCGCCTTTGCTTCAATCTGTCTTATTCTCTCTCTTGTAACGTTGAATGCCTTACCAACCTCTTCAAGAGTCTGAGGTGTGCCGTCACGAAGACCGAAACGAAGACGGAGTACCTCTGCTTCTCTCGGGGTAAGAGTTTCAAGCACTTCGTTGACCTTTGTCTTAAGGAAGGTCATGGCTGCTGCGTCCGCAGGTGAAAGTGCATCCTCATCGGGAATGAAGTCACCAAGATGGCTGTCTTCCTCTTCACCGATGGGTGTTTCAAGAGATACAGGCTCCTGTGAAATACGGAGAATGTCACGCACCTTATCGGTAGGCATACCGAGCTCCTTTGCGATGTCCTCTGGTGAAGGATCTCTGCCGTCACGGTGAAGAAGCATATTGCTTGTCTTCTTGACCTTGTTTATTGTTTCTACCATATGAACGGGAATACGGATAGTTCTTCCCTGATCTGCAATAGCTCTTGTGATAGCCTGTCTTATCCACCAGGTTGCATAGGTTGAGAACTTGAAGCCCTT
>JAZSPQ010000101.1:0-4362 GCA_045537485.1 Acutalibacteraceae bacterium
CGCATCCCCTCAGGTCTCCCTCGAAGAATGCTTGCATATATTATCACCTCTTTTTGGTTTTGTCAACAGTTTTTTACAACTTTTTTTGGCAGTTTTGCACTAATTATTCCCTTTCTGTAATCGGAGCCGGGTGTTTTTGTGGACGTGGCCCAAATTTACACCATATGTTGTATGCTCTTTCTCTTTTGTATCCTTTGATCTATATGTGGGGATACTCTCTCGCTTGCCTGAGCAAGCATATCGTGTCCTTATCCGCAGGATAGGGACATATCGAACCGAAGGTATATCGAATTTGCCGTAAGGCAAATATATCGCCATTCTGCTTGCATAAAAAAGAGCAATCCCCTTTTCTCAGGATTGCTCTTTTCTTTATACTATATTAAATCAATTACTAACCATAAACCCGGCGGGCAGGACTTACCCTTTTCTACTCACGCCAGGCGCAATTTTGCATTTTGCTTGCCTGCCCTGAAAGGGAAGGTGGTAGCCGTCAGGCTGACGGAAGGGTCCGCATTTTGCATTCTCTTGCTCGCCGCAAGGCGTTACTTTCTTGAAAGTAAGTAACCAAAGAACTTTTCTTATTTGAGATCGAATGTGTATGTCATACCCTCAAGGTTCTCGCCTGCTCTGAAGTCTCTCGCAGTGAAAACAACTCTGTCTGCATAAACCTCAACAAAATCTCCGAGTCCGGGCTGACGGAACTCACCGTAATCATTTTCTCTGCCGTAAGCAGGAAGATTGATAGAATAAACTCCCTTTGCTTCGTCAAGCACCTCAAGACTCTTCTCATACACACCGTCGTGGAGATGTCCGTTTATGTAAAATACGTTTTGGTACTTAGTAAGAATCTCTCGTACCGCTGCAGAATCTTCACCCATGTCACCGTTTTTCCATACCTCGGGAAGTCCGTGAGTATCGCTCAGAGGCTGATGACAGATCACAAAAGCAGGCTTACCGTCCTTTGTTGCTCTTGCAAGCTCACTGTCAAGGAAATTGAGCTGTTCATCGGAAATAACGGCTTTTTCAAGCTGCCACTTATCCGAGCCGAGTACGACAAAGGTGTAGCCCTCAACATCGTAGGAGTAATAGGGCTTATCAATCTCCATATCAAGATACTCGCTTGCCTTATTCATAATCATTTCAGTTTGATATTCATAGGCAATTCGTATATCATGGTTACCCGAAGCAAGAAGTATGGCCTTTTCGGCAAAGATGCTTGCATCAAGCTTATCCCAAAGAGCCTCATAGGAAATGCCGTCACCGAACTCGGTAAGGTCGCCGGCTATAACAACAGCATCAAATTCTTCATCGGTATTTGCCATATCGTTAAAGCCGCATTCAAGATAGTATGTATTTATCTTTGTTTCTCTTACGTGAGTATCGGCAAGAGCTACGAAGGACATCAGACATTCTTCACTGTTCTCAAACTCTATAGGCTCAGCCGTTGAGGGCCCTGTAATAATTCCAAAGCCGAGACAGACGGACAAAACGATTCCCAGAAATGTTTGAACTATACCGATTACACTGTTAATAATTGCAGAAATACTTGCACCCATAATGTTTCCTCCTTTGGTTTTGCATAATTTCTGTCCTGCTTGTCAAAACGATGTCACAAAACAGAAACATAACTTTTATATTTTTGATAATACTCCAAGAACAAACAACAGTCAAGTCACTATGGATAAAATTTAATCCTTTTTCATAAAATTTTCAGTGATTTCGCGGAATCATACTAACCCGTCAGGCTGTTGAGAACGGTGAAGAGGGGCAATTATATGCAAAAACGGGCGACACTCACTGTATCGCCCGTTTTTCTGTTATCAGTTGATTTTACCGTAAAGGGAAACCTTTTCTGCACCTGCATCTGTTCTGGGGGCTCTTGCGGGAGCCTCAACACTTGCAGAGCGACCGCTGTTTCTGCCTCTTGAGTTACGGTTGCCGTAACCGCCCTTGCCGCCTCTGCGGTTATTGTAGCCGCCCTTTGAGGGGTGTGTAGGCTTTGTACCTTCAGCTAAAGTAATAACTACTCTTCTGCCTGCATCTGCGCCGACGGAATGAGAGGTTACACCTTCAATTTCCTGAATAGCTGTGTGTATGATACGGCGTTCATAGGGATTCATGGGCTCGAAGGTTACGTTTCTTCCGTACTTGAGCACCTTTTCCGCATTCTTTACGGCAAGCTCTCTTAGAGTGTTCTTTCTCTTTTCACGGTAGTTGCCGACATTAACGGAAATTCTTACATATTCGTCGCCTACCTTATGCTTGTTGGCAACAAGTCTTGTAAGATACTGGATAGCATCAAGAGTTTCACCGCGTCTGCCGATTACAATTCCGTAATCCTCGCCGCAGTCGAGCTCAATGATAATTTCATTTTCCTTTGTGCGGAAAGCTTCCGCTTCAACCTGTGCAACGCCCATTCCTGTAAGAACCTTCTTAAGGTAGTCCGCTGCAACGGTGAGGCTTGCGCTGTCTGCTATATTTACCTTAACGGCATTTTCTTTGGCATCTTCCTTTTCTGCCTCCACGGCGGGAGCTGCTTTCTTAGCCGGCTCTTCCTTCACGGGAGCCTTTGCCTTGGGCTCCTCCTTCTTGGGAAGTACCTTTTCAGCCTTCTTCTTTTCGGGAGCCTTGGGAGCATCGGGAGTTTCATAATATGCCCTTGCCTTTGCAGGTGAACCGCCGAAAAGTCCTAAAACCTTCTTTGTGGGCATTGCAAGAATCTCTGTTCTTACGTCTGCATCTGCAGGAGCGTTAAGAGCTTTTCTCGCATTTTCCTGTGCCTCTTCAATAGTTGCACCTGTTGCTATAGCTTCATGTATCATTTTTGTTATCACCACCGTCTGTTTGGTTTATAATAGTATAATAGTTGTTAAATTATTCTTCCTCATTGGACTTTGCCGATGTGTATCTCTTTGTTTCCTCATAGGAACGGCGATAGATTGTTTCATCGACCATAAGTCTTGCAATAGTTTTTCTCGGTGCATATATGTAACCGAGCACAAGAGTCTGGACGAATGCGATAAGGCTGGAAAGAATCCAGTACATACCCATACCTACAGGGAGGGACCATGCGATCCACACTGAGAAAAGGGGCATACCGAACAGCATACAACCCATCATCTGCTGATTTTCCATATTGGGGTTAGCCTTCTTCTGTCTGATATGAGAAACAAGGCTGGTAAGAAGTTGGGAAAGGCCTGCAACAACAGGTACTGCAATAACAAGAATACCTGCGAGACTGAAATCCTTTGCAGCGAAAACATCCTTAGGAATAAGGCCAAGGTCTATTCCGAGAATCTTGAAGTTAAAGTTTTCAATCTGCTCGATAATTTCTGCAGACACACCTTCAAACTCAGTAACACCCTCTGCAAGCTTATTTTTTATAAAAGAAAGAGCCTCAAACTGATTGTAGCCCGCCCTGGTACCTGTAATCGGACTGATGCCTGTAACTGTGCTTATGGCATTGAGTGTCTCCTTTGAGAAATTAAGAACATAGCTTAAAGGCTCACGGATAACACCGTAAAGACCGAAAAGGATGGGAAGCTGGATGAGCAGAGGAAGACATCCGCCGCCCATGGGTGAGGTGCCCTCACGCTGATAGAGTGCGCTTGTTTCCTGCTGGATTTTCTGCTGTCTTTCCTGAGGATTGTAGTCCTGATACTTTTCTCTGATTCTTCTGAGCTTGGGCTGAAGGCGCATTGTCTTTGCCGAAGCCTTCTGCTGCTTGATTGTTGAAGGAAGCAGAATAAGACGTGTGAACAGTGTGAAAAGCAGGAGTGCCAATCCGTAATGCTTCACTAAATCAAAAAAGATTCTGAATATGAAGCCAAAAACCGGATATAAAAATTCAAAAATTCCCATAATTGAGTATCCTCCGTAAAATTATTCCCTAAAAATAAAAGAACCTCATTTCTTCTTTTCCTTCTTGGGCGGTACGGGATCGTAGCCTCCGGGGAAAAGCTGATTGCAACGAAGCAGCCTGAAAAGTGCAAGGAAAAAGCCTTTGAAGGCTCCGTGAACCTCGATAGCTTCCATTGCATAGCAGGAGCAGGTGGGATAATATCTGCACATAGGCGGGAGCAATGGCGAAATATGTCTGCGGTAAAATCTTATTGCGGCTAACATAAGCTTTTTCATTATATTACACCAACCTGTCCGAGACATTCCGTCAACGCCTTTTCCACATGGGTGGATTTAAGGTGTTTTGTTTTTGTTCTTGCCACCAGCACGAAATCGTAATTATCCTTTAGCTGATGCTGCCCTATAACCGACTGAAAAGCGGCTCTGATAATTCTACGGGAGCGATTGCGTTCAACTGCGTTGCCGATCTTTTTGCTTACTGTAATTCCGACACGACAAATC
>JAZSPQ010000049.1:0-22723 GCA_045537485.1 Acutalibacteraceae bacterium
CGGAGCCTTTCGGGAATTGTTGCAACAACATCGTCGGTTATGTAACGTGAATCGGTACGGGGGTAGGTGAGTACCTTGTGGTATTCGTAAAGGCTCTGCATAAGTGAAAGGGTCTGCTTTGCACTGTAGCCGTACTTCTTATTGGCGTCTCTCTGCAGCTCCGTAAGGTCGTAAGCGGCAGGGGGAGCTTGTTTTTTACTGCTTTTTTCGAGTTTTGACACCGTTGCTGTTTTGTTCTTGATTGCGTTTTCAATCTTTTCTGTAAATTCACGGTCAGAGAAGCGGGTGTTACCCTTCTTGTCACGGAAGGTAGCCTTAAAGCTGTTGAAATAAGCCTGAAGAGTATAATATGTCTTGGGCTTGAAGTTTAATATTTCCTCCTCACGTGCAACGATGAGTGCAAGGGTGGGTGTCTGCACTCTGCCTGCTGAAAGTGAAGCGTTATACTTGCAGGTGAGAGCTCTTGTGGTGTTGAGACCTACAAGCCAGTCAGCCTCGGCTCTTGCCTGAGCCGAGTGGTAGAGATTATCGTAATCCTTTGCGGGCTTAAGATTTTTAAAGCCGTCCTTTATAGCCTTGTCGGTCTGAGATGAAATCCACAGACGGTAGGCGGGCTTTTTACAGCCTGCCTTTGTCATAATCCATCGTGCAACAAGCTCACCTTCACGTCCCGCGTCGGTAGCGATAACAAGAGAGTCAACATCGGGACGCTTCATAAGAGCTGATACTGCTCTGTACTGCTTTGAGGTCTGCTTGATAACCACAAGCTTCATTTTGTCGGGGAGCATGGGCAAATCGTCCATCTCCCATTTTTTATATCTTTCGTCGTATGCATCCGGGTCGGCAAGAGTTACGAGGTGACCGAGAGCCCAGGTGATAATGTACTTATCGCCTATGATACATCCGTCGCCCTTACCCTTGCAGCCGAGTACCCTTGCGATATCTCTTGCAACGGAGGGCTTTTCCGCAAGAACTAATTGTTTTCCCATAGTTTTTTACCTCATTTTATAACGGAAAGGCAGCAGCCTTCCTCTTTGAATTTTTCTTTTATTACCTTTTCGACCTCTTGCTTTGTAACGGACTTGTACAGGTCGAGAGTATCAAAAAGACCGTAGCCGTTAAAATAACTGTCAATGAGATTGTTTGCAAGAGAATCTGTATCGTTAAAGAAAAATACGTCCTTGCCGTACATTCTCTTGAGTGAAATGTCAAAATCCTCATCGGATATACCGTCTGCCTGAATTCTTTTTATCTCACCAATTATTTCGTCACGTACCTTTTCGGGGTTGTTGCTCTCACCGCTTATGAGAAGACAGGAGAAGCCTCTGCCGTTAAAGTATTCCTTGCCGAAGCTTGAGTTGATAAGACCTTCATCAAGCAGTCTGCAGTAAAGAGGGGAGACCTTGCTGAGAAGAATGTCAAGAGCGAGATTTGTCACAAGACTGTCTCTTACAGTATCCTTTTCGGGTGGAATACATTTAAAGCCGATAGCAAACTTCG
Organism: Acutalibacteraceae bacterium; assembly: GCA_045537485.1. Classification (GTDB taxonomy): domain Bacteria; phylum Bacillota; class Clostridia; order Oscillospirales; family Acutalibacteraceae; genus UBA6857. The sequence continues at coordinate 1,501 of JAZSPQ010000049.1, forward strand.
GCATATCAACGCCCATATTTTCTTCGGTATAATCTGTAACCGCACTGTCGCTTTCCTCGGGGATAATCTGTTCGTAATAAACAGGCTCCTCTTTTTTGAGAATTTTGTCTGCTATTGCGATAACCTCATCCTTTTTAACGTTACCCGCAACGGCAAGAGCCATATTTGAGTTGTTATAGAAGGTACGGTAGCAGGAGTAAAGAAGCTCTGCGTTTATTTCTGCGATTGATTCAACGGTACCCGCAATATCGATGCGTACGGGGTTATTGTGATAAAGACCTCTGAGCAGATTGAAAAGCACCTGCCAGTCCGGGTCGTCCTGATACATTCTTATTTCCTGACCTATGATGCCCTGCTCCTTCTGCACCGTCTCCTCGGTGAAGTAGGGGGCTTTCACAAAGTCGAGAAGTATTTCAAGGTTTTCTTTATAGTTATCTGAGCATTGGAAAAGATAGCAGGTGCGGTCGAAGGAGGTGAAGGCGTTTGCCGATGCGCCCGTCTTCGCAAAACGCTCGAAGGCGTCAAGCTCTTCGCTTTCAAAAAGCTTATGCTCAAGGAAGTGTGCAATACCCTCGGGTACGCTCGTATAGTTTTCCTCGCCCTTTATTCTGAAGCAGGTGTCAACAGAGCCGTACTTAGTGCCGAAGATGGCAAAAGCACCCGAATAGTCAGGCTTTTCCATAACAAAAATCTTTAGTCCCGAAGCGTGGTCAATTTCATAATACTCTTCGCCGAGAAGTTCGTTTTTAATAAGCTTTTCCATTTATTCCGCCTCGCTTTCAAGTATAAATACGGTGTCTTCCGTTACCATATTTGCCGCAACGATGATTTCCTCACGGCTGACATCCGACATCCGGGCGGCATAATCCTCAGGTGAGCAGAAATCCGCCCTGTTACACTGCATTGTTGCCCACATATCGATGTAAAGCACACTGTCAGTGAAGGATTTATATGAATCTGTGATGCTGAGCTTTGCCTGAGTGATGGTTTCATCGCTGAAATCACCCTTCCTTACTGCGTCGAGCTCGTTTCTTATTGCGTCAAGAGCTTTGTAAGCGTTTTCCGTCTCAACGCCGCTTTCAACGGTGATGATACCCTTTGAGTCAATAAGTCTTGCTGAGCAATAGTAGCAAAGGCTCATTTTTTCTCTGACGTTCATAAAGAGCTTTGAGAAGGTACCGCTGCCGAAAATGGCGGTCATTATTTTAAGGGCGGGGAAGTTGTCGCCTTCATAGGTCATACCCGCTCTCATGCCGATAACAAGCTTACCCTGCTTTACCTTCTGCTTTTCGGTAACAGTCTTGCTTTCATAAGCCTCGGAAATAAATTCGGTGCGGATTTCATTTATATCCTCATCCTTTCTTCCGAGCACGTTGAATTTTTCCGCGAAAAGCTTTTCTGCCTGAGCCTTGTCAAAATTACCCGTAATGTTTATCTGTACCGGGCATGTGAAAAGCATATCCTTCCACACTCTGAAAAGCTCCTTGCCGTCAAGTGAGGCGATAGTCTCTTTGTCGCCGAGTCTGTCGGTGCCGTAAAACTCGTCGCGGCACATTTCCTCAGTCATGCGTGTAAGAGCGTAAATTCTTTTATCGTCTCTTTCGCTTTCGATTTTTTCTATAAGAAGTCTCTTTTCTCTTGCTACGTTTTCATCCTTGAAGCCATCCGGGGTAATATCGGGCTTAAGAAAAGCATTAAGAAGAAGCTCTGTTCCCTCGTTGAGTACATTTTCTCCCTTGAGAGCAAAACGGTCATCAAGGCAGGTGAGCACCAAAGACAGCACCTGAGCCTCACCGATTTTCTTTACCGATGCCGAAAGTCCTGCACCGTAAAGTGCGGCAAGTCTGCGGTTCATTTCGTAAACTGTGGGACAGTCCTTGCTTGTGCGCGCAAGAAGATGTATAAGTAAAGCTCTTGCAGAGGTGTCACCGTCAAGGGGTGCGGTTATATTAAGTGAAACAACGGCATTTTTGAACTGAGCCGTGTTGTGGGTGAAAAGTCTTACACCGGGAGCAATATTTTTTCTTTCCATGGCTATTCTCCTTCTTTCAAAGATATTATCTTTTTTATTATAACATAAACAGGTAAAAATATGCAATATCCGGCTACGGTAAAGAAACGTTCGCCTTTCAGGTGTTTCCAAAAAAATAACGGAGACAGCTTCCCGTGAGGAAAACGTCTCCGTTGTTTGTTAAATGAATTATTCGGCTTTTTCGGCTGCAATCAGGGCGTAATACTTGTTTTCGAGCTCCTCATAGTGAGTGTAGTTGTCTCTCTGGGTAATAAGATTTTTACTGTCAGTGTAGGGCTTTACAACTCTGTTGTAAACTGAAACCAACTTAGCGTATTCCTTAAGCTCACGTCTTTGTCTGAGACTGTCGAAGAAGCCGGAGACCTCTCTGTCCTGAATTTCTTTCTTGATTTTTTCGTCAGGCTCACGGATATAATCCATTCCGTATTTGTGTATGAGCTTTGCAGCTTCCTTTTTCACTCTTGCGAGCTTAATTGCATCAGAGCGGATTTCCTTTTCTGTTGAGTTGCTCTTGGGAAGGCTTCTTGCTGCCTTTAATTCGTCAGCGGCATCTGTATAGTCATGTATAAGACCGTTGGCTACGGCTTTTTCTACTGCTGCAATTCGGGCGTTTGCTGCTTCACCTGAGAATTTGTTAAGATCCTCCATAATAATGGGAGCTCTTTCAATTGCAAGGTTAGTTTCTATTGCATTTTTAATATCTTCCTTTGCTTTTTTTATTGCAAAGTATCTTGCGTTCTTTTCTTCTTCGGTGTTTTTGGGCATTTTTCTTGCTTCTTTAAGTGCGGATTTATCAATATTGACCTTCTCTTTGCCGTAAAGCTCTCTCATTCTCAAAATAATTTCCATTGAATCCTTCAGTTCCTCATCGTCAAGAAGACCTGCACCGTAGTCTTCAAACATAGCACGAATTTTAAGAACTTCGACATATCCCTTGTGCTTGTTTTCGGTAAGGTCATAGAAGATGAAGGGTATGAGATTGAATATAGCACCGAAAATTGAACAGATGATAAGAACCTTGAAAAGACCGTTTCTCATAGCATCGTCATAAAGCACACTGTAATCCTCACCAAGTCCCATTTTTTCATAAATAGTGGGATAGAAAGCACCGGTGAAAAAGCTTATAATGGTACCGATAAGGCCGAGAGGGCCGAACATGCCGTCGATTCTCACACCGGTTTTCCACTGGTGATAGTCCTTCATATCAGAGATGATATTGAACTGAGCGATGTTCCAGAAGGTGCTGAAGAAGTTGTTGATATACCATAATATACAGATGAGAATAAGGCTCTCAAAGGAGAAATAAAGCGCAATAAGGAAAACAACGTTGACGGCGTTGGTGAGAATCATAAGATTTCTTTTGCCTAAACGCTTGATAGCAAAGGGGGTAAGGAGCATTGCCCATAAAGCGGCATTACCGATGAGGGTGGTTGCGATACCTGAGGTGGGATAATATTTGCCTCCGTGTGAATAAACAAATGACCAGCCGAGGATTATACCGTATCCCGATTCAAGGAAAACAACCCATCCGGCGGCCTGAATAATCCAGTAATACTTGTTTTTGGCGGCCTCTCTGAGTGCATCGAAAAATCTGACAGGCTCGGGCTTGGTTTTGGGAAGAATGATTCTTTCCTTAACCTTGCGGAAGAAAATAAGGCAGAAAACAAGACCGATTGCTGAGATTATAGGATATACTATTCTGTAAGTCCAGATGTTATCTACACCGCCTGAAAGAGTAATAAGAACAGGACCGATAAGACCTGTGACTGTCGGTGCAAAGGAGTAAATTATCTGTGAAATACTCAGCACGTTCGCTCTTTCCTGTGCATCAGGACTGAAGACCTGTTGGAAATATGTATAGCTTTCATTAAAAAAGCCGGATAAAAAGCTGAGAATAAAGAAAATTATCTCAACTACTACTGCTTTGGTGATATAATCCCATCTGTCATAGGGCAACCACACGAATACAACCGAAACAAGGTATATAGGCAAGGCGGTACGTCTTATGAAGGGCAGGAATTTTTCACCCTTATAAGTGTGGTTATCATAATACCACGCACGGAAAAAGCCTATGGGTATGCCTATAATGTTTGATACAAGCAGCATCAAGTAAAGGTCTTTGGGTCTGAGACCGATGGTAGCGCCGACAAGATAGCTTGATGCGTCAAGAACGATTGTCGACGAAAGATAGGTTAGCCAATTCACGCCGAAGCCTGCGCCGCTGATAGCTGCGACTTCCTTATAAGGGACATAGTATCCCTTGGGAGGCACACTCCAATACTGCTTTGCAAGGCTTATGGTGTTGCTGATTTTGTCTTTGAGTCCGGGGCGGGTTGCATTTTCCATATTTTTAACCTCCAATCACGGAAAAGTATAACATGGCTTGTGCAAAAAATCAATATATATTATTTTTAAAGCAGTATTTTTGTATATTTTTATAACTGAATTTTTATGGTAAAAGCTTCGCACGGGGTGGGCGGCGGCTCCCGTGATTATGCAACCGTGGAGGTTGCATAATCCTTCAGCCTGCTTTTGCAGACTGAAGTGCAGGGCACCTTGTGGGTGCCCTGCAACGGGAGCCGCCGCCCCGCCAAGTAAATATTTTGCTGATATATCAGTTGTCGCAGCCTGAAAGACATCTGACAAGGCAGGCACTTTCACTGACGGTTAATGAAAAGAAAAACAGAAGCAAGCCAACTGCTATGGCCCCCACAATGCTTGTAGCTGCGAATTCAATTCCGAGAAGAATTACCGACAGCAGAATTGTCCCGAGAATACCTGCAAGAGCAAGGGATAAATCATAACAGCAAGAGCAGTGTCTTAAGGCTGAAGCAATTATCAGAACTGCGAGATAAACAACGGCAACGCCGAAGAGAACCCAGAGAAATGCTGTACCCAAAGTGATCACCGCTGTTATTCTCAGAAAAGCGGCAATAACACCTATTATAAAGCTTGCTGCAAGAGCAAAAACAGAGCAGCTGTATCTGCGATTGCAGTTTGATTCAGACATATTTTTCACCTCCTCCCTTTTTCATTATACGTTTTCCTTTCAGATAGGGTGAAAAATAAAAAATTATTAATGTTTCGTTTTTTGTTGACTGTTTGGAACTAAAGTGTTAAAATTATTATTAAGAAATGAAATGAAGCGGAGGAACTAATATGAAAAAAACATTTTTAAAAAGATTTCTTTCGGCTGCGTTGGCGATGATAATGCTCTTTGTTATGAGCCCTGCAATCAGTGCTGCGTCGGATAAGGATGAAACGGTTGCAACGGTAACAATTTTCTGCTGTGTGAAAATGCCGGGTCACTGTTGGATTTATGTTGAAAATCTCAGCGATGAAGCAATGCAGATAGGTGCTTACAGGCTTGAGGCGGGCGAAGGCGTTTCTGTCGGCTCCTTTGGTACCACCCGTTATGACGGTCACGGAATTTACTATAATGTTGAGGCTTACTGCCAGACAACATACGGCATCAACAATTACAGAACACTTACCGAAAAGCTTAACAGAGAAGAGGTTGAAACTCTCAGTAACGGAATAAAGAGCTATAACAACAACTGGAATATTTTCCGCAACTGCGTTACTTTCGCCACCAAGATGTGGAATCTCATATCTGATAATAAGCTCTCAAACCTTATCATACCCGCATTTACAAATCTTCAGATGACTTTTAAGGGCGCTCAGAAGAATACACCCGTCCAGAATCCTGTTGCCGCCGAAAAGGTATACAGACAGAAGGGCAACGGCGACAGCGCATATCTTGTTAATGTCAGCGATAAATCTTTAGGAAATCTTTGGTAACAGTTACCCTCGGCACATAGCCGAGGGTTGATTTTTTTGCTTTACGATACAGAAAATTGATGCTTTGTTAAATTACAGTTAAACTAAAATTAAACTTTGCGTGTTAAAATTTCCCCGTTGGTGAAACTGTACATCTTTTTATGATTTCACAGCACAAATCCCTGTTTTTATCGGGCGATGAGGTTTTTATGGTAATTATTAACAATGTCTAAAATGACGAAAAACCCCTGTAAAACCGCGGTTTAAACACTAAAATCGACGAAAAAAATGACATTTTTTTCAGAATTCAAAAAAAATATATAAAAAACTCTCAATTTTATATTGCAAAATGACGATAGTTTTTGTATAATAGTGAAAGTGACAATCGTCAAAATATCCAATGAGTGCAAAAAATGAAGTTGGGGGCAGATAAAATGTCTAACAGATTATTTCAGGGAATCATACATCAGATGAAGGATGCTATCGACCGTACTATCGGCGTTGTTGACTCAACGGGTACGATCGTATGCTGCAGCGACCTTGTCCGTATAGGCGAAAGCGGCGTTGTGGATATGAAAGAGGTCCTTTCCAGCGGCGAAATCAAGGTTATCGGCGGCAAGACCTTCCTTGCAATCAGTGCGCAGAATCATCCTGACAGTGCTATTTTCGTTGACGGAAACGATGAGAATGCAAAAAATTATGCAAAGCTTATTTCAATTTCTCTCGGCGGAATCAAACAGTATTACGATGTTAAATTTGACAGAAGCAATTTCATCAAGAATGTTATTCTTGATAATATTCTTCAGGGTGATATCTATCTTAAAACCCGTGAACTCGGCTTTAACAACGAGGTTTCACGCTGTGTTCTTCTTATAAGGACTGCAGAAAGATCGGAAATTTCCGTCAGTGAGACTGTTCAGAATCTTTTCCCCGATAAGAATAAGGATTTTGTTATCAACATCAACGAAACAGACATTGCTCTTGTTAAGGAGGTTCGTCAGGGCAACGAAATCAAGGACCTTGAAAAGCTCGCCAGAAGCATCGTCGATTCGCTTCACACAGAGTTTTACATCAACTCCATTATCGGTATCGGTACCATCGTAACCGGTATTAAGGAACTTCCCCGTTCCTTCAAGGAGTCACAGATCGCTCTTGAGGTCGGCAAGGTGTTTGATACTGAAAAAACAATCGTTACCTATGAAAACCTCGGTATCGCAAGACTTATTTATCAGCTTCCCACCACACTTTGCGAAATGTTCCTTAAAGAGATTTTCAAAAAGGGCTCTATCACAGGCCTTGACCACGAAACTCTCTTCACAATTCAGAAGTTTTTTGAAAACAACCTCAATGTTTCCGAAACCTCGAGAAAGCTTTTCGTTCACAGAAACACACTTGTTTACAGACTTGAAAAGATCAAGAAGCTCACAGGTCTTGACCTGAGAGAGTTTGACGACGCTATTGTGTTTAAAGTAGCACTTATGGTTAAAAAGTATCTTGATGCAAAACCCATCAAATATTAAAAACGATTTATGCCGGCATAACTGTCGGCTAAATCAGGTTATTTAAGATGTTTTATTCCTTTTTCGGAATAAAACACAGGCAACAAAAAAGAAAGAGGAGCTATATGATTGAATTTAAAAACGTATCAATGAAATATAAAACAAACAGCGCAGTGGCTCTTGACAGAGTTAATGTTAAGATTGAAGACGGCGAATTTGTTTTTATCGTTGGTGCTTCCGGTGCAGGCAAAAGCTCATTGTTAAATGTTATCATGGGTCAGGAGAAGGTCGACTCAGGTGAGGTTATTGTCAGCTCATACAATCTTAAGAAGATCAAGAAAAGGGAGCTTCCCTATCTTCGCCGTATGCTGGGCATCGTTTTTCAGGATTTCCGTCTTATTCCCAAAATGACGGTTTACGATAATGTGGCTTTTGCTCTGCGAGTTATCGGTATGGGCGAAAGAAAGATAACGAAAAGAGTCCGCTATGTTTTAAAACTTGTTGACCTTTCAGGCAAGGCTAAAAACTTCCCTCATCAGCTTTCACAGGGTGAAAGGCAGAGGGTTGCAATAGCAAGAGCTCTTGTTAATAATCCGGCGGTTATCATTGCTGACGAGCCTACAGGTAACCTTGACCCGGTGCTTTCTGGCGAAATTATGAGCCTTTTTGATAAGATCAATGCCCTTGGTGCAACGGTTGTTGTTGTTACTCACGACCTTGAGCTTGTCCGTCAGTTTGACCATAGAATAGTCACCATTGAAAACGGCAGAATTGTATCCGATATTCCTGCAAAGTATCCTTCTGCGACTAAAGCATCTGCCCCGGTAAAAAAGCTGTCCGAAAAGGAAGCTCCCTCAGAGCAGGAGCTGAATAAGGAAGCTGAGGATCTTGCTCAGGAGGCTGAGGAGTACACTGAGGAACAGGAGCAGAACGCTGCTCAGTACACTCAGGAAACACAGGACTATACTGAGGACTCCGATTTTCAGCAGGATGATGACCGAATTGAAGGCTTCAGTATCGAAGAAATCAAAGAAAGTATGCAGGAGGAATAAAAATGGCAAAGAAAAAGAAGTCCTCCGGCGGACTTAACACATCATATCTCACAAAAATGGGCGCCCACAACATGGTGGCAAACCGCAGTATGTCTGTTTCTTCAATCAGCGTGCTTACTGCCTGCCTGATGCTTATCGGTATATCTGTTGTTATATTGCTCAACATTCATTCGCTTGTAACCGATGTTGAAAAACAAAACGTTGTTGTAGCTTTTGTTCAGGACGGTGCAGACGATGTTACTGTTGCAAAGGTAGGCTCCGATCTGCTCGCTATTGAAAATGTAGTTGAGGTCGAGTTCGTATCGAAAGAAGTAGCCTATGAGGAGCAGCTTGCAAAGTACGATTCAAGCGTTGAAGATCTCGCACAGCATATTGACAATCCGATGCCCGATTCCTACAGAGTATCGGTCAGCAATGTTGAGGAGTTTAACACAACGCTTCAGCAAATAAAGGCGGTTCCCAATGTTATGCACGTCAGGGAAAGTCAGGAGCTTGTAAGCCAGATTTCAACCCTTCAGACTTCGATAACCGCAATTTGTATTATCATAGTTGTTGTTCTTGCGGCGGTTTCAATGTTTATTATTTCAAACACTATAAGAATGGCAATGGTATCAAGAAAGGTTGACATTCAGGTTATGAAGTCTGTAGGTGCAACCAATGTGTTCATCTGCTGGCCCTTTATGATTGAGGGTGTTATTATCGGTCTGGTTTCGGGCGTGCTGGCCCTTGGCCTGACCATAGGCGTTGAGCGTGTGGAGGGTCAGGCTGTTCAGTCGCTTCTTAAGATGTTCGGCAGTCAGGCTATTTCAATTCTCGATTATCTCCCCGTTCTTATTGTAAGCTATCTTGTTTCGGGTATCTTGATAAGTTCTTTAGGAACCCTTATTTCAATCAGAAAGTATCTTAAAAAAGAAGGCAGCGAAGCAAACGAAATTATATAAAGAGGTAAAATAACTATGAAAAGATTTATAAGTTTACTTTTGTGCTTCATTTTGGCAATTACTTCTGTTGCGTTCACCTATTCCTTACCGGAGCAGGCTCATGCTGAGAGCATCAACGACTGGGAGGCAGACCTTGAAAGAATTGAGAAGGAACTCAAGGAAAACGAAGAAAAGGCTGCAGCTCTTGAAAAGGACATCGACAAGCAGGTTGAATATCTTGAGGCTCTCGACGAGCAGATCAGAATCATCAGTGAGAAGGCAACGGTTATTCAGAACCAGATTTCCGCAATCGAAAAGGAAATCGGCTCTCTTGATGATGAAATCAATCAGTTAAACCGTGAAATAGATATGACAGAGCAGGAAATACTTGTTACACAAGCGAATATAGCTTCAAAGAGTGATGAGCTTGCTCAGAGACTCAGAAACTCATATTTATACGGTGAAGAATCCGCTCTTGAAATTTTCATGGGCTCAGATAATCTTGCATCTTTTATGACAAGACTTGAGTATATGAAAAGAACAACTGAAAACGACAAGGCTCTCATAGAAAGCTTCAAGCAGCAGGTTGAGGAGCTTAACCAAGCCAAAGCCGAGCTTGAAAAGGACAGAGAGGATGTCAATTCAAAAAGAAACGAACAGCAGCTCAAGAGAGACGATCTCAAGGCTAAGGAAGATGAGCATAACGCAACACTTGACAAGCTTGAAGCACAGTATGCTGAAAGTGAAAAGTATAAAGCGTCTCTTGAGGAGAAGAGCGCAGAGTATGAGCAGTATAATAAGAAGCTCGAGCAGGAAAAGGCAGAAGCCGAGGCTGAAATCGATGCCTTCTACGAATCCTATTACGCAACAACTCTTCCGGCGGATAATGCAAACCCCACACCGGGCTCAACATCCTCATCAGGCGGCAAGGGTGACCCCTATAATTCAAACGCAAGCTGGACATGGCCTCTCGGTACGGCATACTGCTATATAAGCAGTAATTACGGCTACAGAGATGCCAATATAGGCGGTAACGCCTTCCACGGCGGTGTCGATATTGCCGGCGGCTCGGGCAGACTTCACGGCAAGCCCGTTTATGCAACAAGATCGGGTAAGGTAATCACGGCTGTTACAAGCGACAGAGGCTACGGTATTTATGTTATCATTGATCACGGCGACGGTTACTCGAGCCTTTATGCACACATGTCGGAAAGATATGTTTCCACGGGTGATACGGTCAACAAGGGTGATATGATAGGAAGAGTTGGTAACACAGGCAACTCAACCGGTGCACATCTTCATTTTGAGATCCGCTATTACGGCGAAAAGCTTAATCCGATGAAGTTCGTAACAAAACCTTAAATCAGTGAGGGGTAGTTTATCTGCCCCTCAGATGTTATATCGCATAGACGAAAAAACGTCTATGCGCTTATCTCTTTGTAAAGGAGAATTTATATGAATAAAAAAATCTCACTCGGAGTGACAATAGGCCTTTTAATTCTTGCCGTTGCTGTTTCATCTGCAATTTCCGCAGGTGTAATTGTTAAGCAGTATAACAAAATTATGGCAGGTCTTCCGCAAAAGCTTGAAAGATATGAAATATTAAACGAGCTTGACGATATAATAAACGAGAATTATTATGGCAAAAGTGAGGATTCTAATCTTGAGCAGGCTATTGCGCAGGGCTATGTCCGCGGACTCGGTGATGAAAGCTCGAGATATATGACCGCCTCCCAGTACAGCGACTATCTTTCCGAAAGAAACGGTAAAAAAACCGGTATAGGAATCGAATACTCCAAAACATCGCAGAACTATATTGAAATTACAAGGGTGGAGAGCTCTTCACCGGCACAGGAAGCGGGCCTTAAAAAAGGAGATATCATAATCGGCTTTGACGGCATTATGCTCAATGCTGAAAACTATAATGAAATGACAGAGAGGCTGACAGGTGATAAGCTGACGAGTGTTAATCTTATATACAAGAGGGCTGAAACCGAAACAACTGTGAATGTTGTCAAGGGTTACGAGGCAACGTCGGTTTCAACAAGTGTGTATGAGAATGTGGGTTATATTAAGATTACGTCATTTTATCCCTCAACGGCATCACAGGTTGAAGAAGCGATAAATAAATTTACATCTTCACAGATTGCCGCAATAGTTATTGACTTAAGAAATAACAGCAGCGATAACTATGATGCAGCAATGGAAATTCTTGATATTTTTGTGCCTATGTCTGACTCTCAAAGGGCTGCAGCATCGGTAATTGACGAAAACGGAAATACGGTAAAAACCTATACTGCTACTGCAGGCGAAGTCAATCTTCCCATAGGGGTGCTTGTTTCCGATAAAACAAAGCAGGCGGCAGAGCTTTTTGCCTGTAACCTGAGAGACTTCGGAAAGGGTCTGATTTTTGCCGAAAGCACATCCGGCGGTTCTGCTCTTGTGCAGGAGATTTTTGTTCTTTCCGGCGGCAGTGCGGTGCTTCTCACAACGGGTAAGATATTACCCTATTCGGCTCAGAGCTTTGACGGTGAGGGCATAGCACCCGATTATATTCTTGAAAAAAAGACAGGCGGAAATGCGATAAGTGAAGACAATCAATTCCTTTACGCAGTTTCTGTTCTTGTGAGCGAATAATATTCTGAAAAAGGAGTGGTATAAGGTGAACAGCGTAAAAATAAGTGTTATTGTTGCAATAAACAACGGAGCAAAGGAACTGAAAGCTACTCTTGAATCAATTAAATCACAGACCTTTAAGGATTTTGAAGTTATAATGCTTGATGCTTCATCCGACGACGAAACTCCATCGGTTATGAAGCAGTATCTTACGGACAAACGCTTTTCTTATATATTTTGTGAGGGTACAAGTATTTCTCAGGCGAGAAATAAAGGTATCTCTATATCCAAGGGCAAATATGTCGCTTTCGGAGACAGCAATGTAATTTTTTCAAAGGATTTATTCAGGCATATGTATGAATGTGCCGAAAAAGAGAAGGCAGAGCTGTGCATTGCACCTATGACAAGCACCGATGAATACGGTGTGCATAAGTTTTCTTCATCGGGAATTCTTGCCAAAAGAAAGCGCATGAACAAATTTGATACGGACATAATCTGGAATCCTGCAGTAACAAACAAGCTCTTTTTAAAAAGCAAAATTGACGAAATAAAAGCGGAGTTCAACTTCTTCGGCAAGGCGAGAGAGGTGGCTTTTACCGTACCCTTCACCTTGGAAAGTGAGATTATTGCAAGCTGCAGTAAGGGCAGTGTGTGCTATGTTTCATCGGTTATAAACGGCGGTGTTTCTCAGTTTCCCATTGAGCATTATCTTGACGGTTATAAATATATAATTTTCAATGCAGAAAAAGCCTTTGACAAGGCCGTTGAAGAAAGTACCACCGAATTTGAAAAAAAGGAACTCAAAAAGCTGAAAACATATTATATAGATCAGGTTTACAGCAAAGAGGTTACGGTGCTTCTTTACAGCTATTACAGACATTTCTGGCTGTTAAGCGATGAAGAAATAAAAAAATATGCCGCAATAATAACAGAGCTTGTTTCAAAGCTTTCTCCCGGCGGCAGGGGAGCACTGCTGAAGAAAAATAAGGATATTTTTTACAGCGGACAGCTTATCGACAGCAAAAAAGAGATGGCGGAAAATCCTAAGGTAACTCTTGCCATGGTTAAAAACGAAAAAAACGCACATCATCACGGTGAGAGGCTTGAAATTCAGGTTTCCTCCATATTCAGCCAGACAATGCCTTCCTTTGAGCTGCTTGTTGACGGCAGACTCAGGGAAAGCTTTCCTGAAAAATGGAAGAATAAAGAAAATGTCCGCTTTATTGATTGTGAGAGCTCGGGTGAATGTAAAAATCTTGCCTTGGAGCAGAGCCGCACAGACTACATTATGTTTCAGGATGGCTTTGCAAGGCTGAATCCCAAGCTTCTTATGCGGCACTATCTTTGCCTTGCGGGTAAGGATAAGTACGGCTTTTCAACTTCTCCTCTTTCAAAATTTGACGGTGAAAAGACAACTGAATATTCCTTCACGGAGCTTTGCTATCATTCGGATATATCCCGCACAAGAGTCAGCGAAAAAGATTTTTCCTTTTCACTTGATTTGTTTTTTTCAAATAAGCTTTTCAGAACGGAGCATCTTAAAGGTATACGCTTTAATTTTTCAGATAATGCAATACTTGATATGTATAAGCTTTATACACATTCAAGGTTTAAAAAGCTTTCAAACACAGGTGCATATCTGCCTTATACGGAGCAGCAGGTTGTTGAATATCTTTTAAGTGAAAATAAAAATATGCCGGCAGGCGCTTTGAATATTTATAAAAAATATAAAAGGCTTGTTTTTAAAAATGTAAGGCTCAAAGGAATCAAAGCCGCAGTGAGAGGTACCTTTAATAAATTCGGCGGCTTCTTTATCAGTGTAATAAGCCGTATTCTCACAGCTTTTTACAGGAGTCAGAGCCTTAAAAACAGAGTTTTCTTTTACAGTACTCTTCCCGAAGGGGGCTACTGTGACAACCTTGATGCGGTTTACGGTGAGTGTGAATTTCCCAAGGTGCTTTTCAGAAAAGCACTTCCTCACAGCTATAGAGATGTAGCAAAAATCAGAAAATATATGCTCACAAGCAAGGTTATTGTTATAGACTGTGAAATGGAGTATCTTAGGGGAATCCGCCTGAAAAAGGAGCAGAAGGTTATTCAGCTCTGGCATAAAAACGGAGCCTTCAGACGCTTCGGTATTGATAAAAATACAACCGTCTCACCCTTCAAGGAATATAAAAATCACTCTCAATACAGTGATGTTGCCGTAACAAGTGAGTATGTGCGTCAGTTTTACGCTCACGCCTTCGGAATTGAGCTTGATACAGTTAAGGCTCTCGGTTCACCCTGCAGTGACGAGGTTTTAAAGGAGTCCTGCAATGAGGTCAATGCAGAGGTTATACGCAACAAGCATCCGCTTTTGAGAAACAAAAAGGTATATGTCTATTTCCCGACCTACAGGGAAAGTGAGGGTGAGCTGGCGGATTTTGACCCGAAAATTGATTGGTCAAAGCTCAATAAAGAGCTTGCCGACGATGAGATATTTGTTGTTTCAAGGCATCCGATTTCGGAAAGTGAGTTTTTCAAGGGAGTTTTTTATTCCAGAGTCAAGGATTACACAAAAGATCCCACCTCGGAGCTTCTCAGCCTTGCCGATGTTATTGTAACCGATTATTCCTCGATTATTTTTGACGGTGCACTTCTCGGAAAGCCCATGGTATTTTACTGCTCGGATTTCGGTGAATTTGAGCCCGATTTCTATCTTGATTATGAAAAGGAGCTGCCCGGAGAAATCGTTAAGGATTCATCAGTGCTGCTTGAAGCTCTCAGACGTGCAGAAGGTGTAAGCACTCCCGAGCTTATTTCCGGTTTCAGAAAGAAATATATGGGTGCCTGTGACGGTAAAAGCACCGAACGGATAATCAGGCTTATCTCTGATTATATGAAATAAAAATTAAATAAAACCGCCTCTTTTTTCCGCAAATAATTTTGCACGATTCTGAGCAAATTATTTTTGCACGAATTTTTAAGGAGGCGATTTTTTATGGCAAAGGTTGCTGCTGCGATTAAATATACACTGCTTTTTATCACCGTCGGTTTTTTGGCAGTTTTGCTCTATTGCTTTTATACTGTGCCTGACGAGATATACACTCTGCAGAACGAAAAGGCACAGGTTAATGATATATACACTCTTACCTACGATACAGCCGATTCAACAGGTATGAGAAGCTTTACTAAGGGTCAGTATAAGGTTAAGGTAAGTCTTTTCAATATACCGATAAAGGATTCCGTTCTTACGGTAGGCGAAAGGCGGTATGTGGCAATTTCAGGTGATATAATCGGGCTTAGACTTTTCACCGAAGGAGTCCTGATTGTGGATGTGGATACCGTTCAAAGTCAGGATGGTACCTTTTGTCCGGGCGAGAGTGCAGGGCTTCAGAAAGGGGATATCATATATAAAATTGACGGCGCGGAAACTCTGAGCAGTAACGATGTAAACAACAAAATCAAATACAGCGGCGGCAGAAGTCTTGATATAGAATACATCAGAGACGGCAAGCATTATTTAACGGTACTTACGCCGGTGCTCAGCAGCTATGATAACTGCTTCAAGGGCGGCTTATGGATAAGAGACAGTGCGGCAGGCATCGGTACGGTCAGCTTTTACGATGTAAAAACAGGTGTTTTTGCAGCTTTGGGACACGCAGTTTGCGATATTGATACGGGAGATATATTGCCTTTGCTTAACGGTGATGTGGTATCGGCGGATATTGTGGGCTGTAACAAAGGCATCAGCGGAAAGGCGGGAGAGCTTTGCGGAGTTTTCAAGAGCGACTCTGTCGGCATAATTCTCAGTAACAGTCTTACGGGAGTGTGCGGAATATTTGACGAATGGGATAAGAATGCACAGCTTTATCCGGTGGCGACAGTCAGAGAGGTGAAAAAGGGAGCGGCTCAGATAGTTTCAACAGTCGATATGGGCGGTAAGCAGTATTACGATATAGAGATTCTTAAAATAGACGAGGACAGCGCTGATAACAAAAATATGGTAATTCAGGTTACCGACAGCGAGCTTATAGAGAAAACAGGCGGTATTGTTCAGGGAATGAGCGGCAGCCCGATTATACAAAACGGAAAGCTTGTGGGTGTTGTGACTCATGTGCTTGTGAATAACCCGGAAAAGGGCTATGCAATTTTCGCCGAAACCATGATGGAAGCGGCAGGGTGAAAATCCAACTTGCTCAAAATAAAAAAAAGAGGTAACACGAAACTATCCGCATTACCTCTTTTTTGTTATTGGAGCTGTTGTTGTGGCGATGTGCTTGCCTTTTCAGCGTTGCGATTTCTTCTTCTTTCTATGCGTTCCTTTAATCTTTTTATTTCACGGTGGTCTTTTTTGCACCATAAACGATCCGCGAGAATTATTATGATTACGGAAAGTACGAGGAGAACCCAAGAAGCAATCAGCAGATCTTTTCGATTTTGTTCCCAGTGCTTAACTGAAGCTTCTTTACTAAGATGAATCCCATTTTCATCGCTGACTGCCTTTATATAGTTTGATAAAAACAAAGGGTGCTCAGCATACAAAATTGAATATGAGTGGCCTTTGACAAGCTTTTCATTCAAAATTGCAACATCCTTTGTATAAAGTCTGAATCTTTGTGAGCTTGTTGTAACTAACCGGTAACTATAATCAGAGCCATAGCGATTGTAATAGTGGAATTCTTCAATTTCAGAAAAAACAATATCACTGCTTTGCCATTTTTTCGGTGGAGGGTCTGAAAGTGCGAGTGTCAGAAACAAAAAGACAAAAATCAAGGGGATGAAAGCACATAAAAAACATTTAAAAAATATTATCTGCCGTAATTTAAAAATCTCAATCTTTTTATTTTTTATATATCCGTCTGTTTCCTTCACATTAATCACCTCTTTTTGTATTATATCAGTTTTAATAAAAAAAGCAATAATCAGCATAAAATAAGGACTGCCGTACTGACAGTACTTTATGTTTTATTCAATGCCCTTTAAAGCCTCAAGCTCTTTTTTGTCAACCTTAATCTGTGAATCCTTGAGCACATTAACCTCTTTTCTGCTCACGGTGATGGGAGCAGCCTCAGGACGCTTTTCAAGTGAAACCTTAAGCATACCCGTAAGAAGGTTAAAGTCCACAACGGTGCCCTTTCCTTCCTTTGTTTCAACGATTGCGCCGTTTTTCGGTGTAACTCTGAGAAGATGCTCATAGGCCTCCTGCTCATATTTCAGGCAACACATAAGTCTCCCGCAGGTGCCGCTGATTTTAACGGGGGAAAGAGAAAGACTCTGTTCCTTTGCCATTTTGATTGAAACGGGCTGGAAATCACCTAAGAAGGTGTTACAGCAGAAGGGTCTGCCGCAAATGCCCAGACCGCCAACCTTTTTGCTTTCATCTCTTACACCGATCTGACGAAGCTCAATGCGGGTACGGAAAACTGCTGCAAGGTCTTTTACAAGCTCTCTGAAATCCACTCTGCCGTCGGCGGTGAAGTAAAAGAGAATCTTGTTTCTGTCAAAGGTATATTCAACATCAACAAGCTTCATATCAAGCTTGTGAAATGCAATTTTTTCAAGACAGGTTTCAAAGGCTGTCTTTTCCTTTTCTCTGTTTTCTTTAACAGTCTTGAGATCTGCTTCGGTTGCGGTTCTTAAAACAGGCTTAAGAGGAGCCGTTATCTCCTCATCAGGGAGTTCACGGTTAGCTATTGTAACCTCGCCGCATTCAATACCTCTTGCCGTTTCAACAATAACCTTGTCACCTTTATTATATTTTGCACCCTTTGGGTCGAAATAGTAATTTTTACCAACCTCTTTAAATCTGACTGAAATAACCTCTGCCATATATAAAACTCCTTTTTTAGAGAAATTAACGTGATTTAATAGAATAAACTGTTGAACTGAGCCTTGTCAGCGCAAGATTGTGATTTGGAGAAAACTGCAGTGAATCACTGAAATTCTGTAAAGCGGTGAGAAGCTCTGCTGTCTTTTTTTGCGTGAAGCACTGAGAAAGCTTTTTTGCAGTGGCACCGTGACCTGAAATCAGCTCCTTGCCTCCGCTTTGAATAATAAGAGCATCTCTGACAATGGGGAGCATTGCACAGACAACCTGACCGAACAGCTTTTTATCCTTTTGCAAAACAGCAGTCCTTTTAATGAAAAGAAACTCGTTTTCGCCTGCAAGACTGTTTATCAGCTCATCGGCAAGCAAATCAGCTTTATTCTCTTTATCTGCAGACTCAATTATTTCCTCACCAAGGGAATATACAGTGGCTCTTGAAATTATCGTATCAAGAAAAGCCGACTTGGAAGGGCAGGTGAGAATGAAGCAGAGATGACTTGCGGGCTCTTCAAAAATTTTTAAAAGTGCGTTTTGTGCCTGAGGGTTCATTAAATTGGCCTGACGGATAATAAAAACGCTCTTTTTTGATTCGTTTGGAAAAAGAAGGGCTTTGTTTTTGAGGCCTCTGACCGCATCAACCTTTATCATTGTGCTGTCTGCTTCCTTTTCAAGAATATGAAGATCGGGATGTATCTGTCTGTTACACTTAACGCAGTGGGGGCAAACACCGCAGGGCTTGTCTTCTTCGCTGCACATAAGTGCGGCGGCTATCTCTTTAGCGGCAAGAAAGCGTGTTTCATCGTCACTGCCCTCTAAAATCAGAGCGTGAGAAAGCTTACCGCTTTTAACGGCAACAGATATTGAATTTTTAAAGCTATCCGTAACCTTAAGATCATAAAACATATTTGAGCCTCATATAATTTACAAACATAATCCTTAGCATTATATAATAAAATCTCTGTTTTTACAATAGAAAAAGCATTTTTTATTCATTTGGTAAGATTTTTCGTTGTAAAAAGCCACAAAAAAAATACAAAATACTGAAAAAATCAACAAAAAATCAATTTAGGTATTGATATTTGAAATTTATGTGTTACAATGTGTTTACCAATTAAAAAGGGAGGTCAAGACAAATGGCATTTGTAATTAACGATGATTGCATCTCCTGTGGAGCATGTGCAGACGGTTGTCCCGTTGGTGCTATTGCTGAAGGCGATGGCAAGTATGTTATTGATGCAGACGCTTGCATCGATTGCGGTGCTTGTGCAGACGGTTGCCCCGTTGAAGCTATCGAAGGCTAATTGAATGAATAGAGGCTGTTGCATATGCGACAGCCTCATATACTTTTTATGGAAAAGGAGGTGCCACGATGATTGCAGGTATAGTATGCGAATATAATCCGTTTCATAATGGTCATTTGTATCATATCGAAAAGACGAAACAAGTAGGTGCGGATTATATTGTTTGCGTTATGAGCGGCAATTTTGTCCAACGGGGTGAGTGCGCTATACTTCCTAAGCATAAAAGAGCTGAAGCGGCAATCAGAGGCGGTGCCGACCTTGTTATAGATTTACCCGTACCCTGGTCGATGGGCTCGGCTGAGAGCTTTGCAAGGGGCAGTATCAGCCTTCTTTCTCAGCTGGGAATTGACCTGCTTTCCTTCGGCAGTGAAAGTGAGGATAAGGCTCTTCTTCGCCTTTGCGCTGATGCTGCAGATGATGAGCGTGTTATAATGAAGGTTAAAAGCCTTATGTCAGAGGGGCTCAGCTACCCCTCGGCTCTTTCACAGAGTGTAGGTGAGGTTTTCGGTGAAAAGGCCCGGCAGATTCTCTCCTCACCTAACAGTACCCTTGCTGTTGAATATATAAAGCAGCTTAAAATCTATTCCCCAAAATGTGACATGCTTCCCGTGAAAAGAGCGGCAGTTGAGCATGACAGCACTGAAGCGGCCGACGGCTTTGCATCGGCGAGTAAAATCAGAGAGCTTATCGGAAAAAACGATGTTTCCCCTTTTGTATCGCCCTTTGTTTCCGAGATTATTTCCGACAGCGTTTCATCGGGCTTTATTCATAGAGCCGAAAACGGGGAAAGAGCGATTCTTTCATCCTTAAGGGAAATGAAAAAAGAGGAATACAGCCTATATGTTACCGATGAAAGCGGACTTTCTGACAGAATATACAATGCAGTGAGAACTGCCGACAGCCTTGAAGAGCTTTATATGGCTTCGAAAAGCAAAAACTATACCCATTCGAGAATACGCCGAGAGGTTATGAATCTTTATCTTAAAATACCGAAGGAATATTGCAGAAAAACTCCGCCTTATATAAAGGTACTCGCCGCAAACGAAAGAGGACTGTCCCTTCTTAAAAATGCGGAGCTGCCTGTTGTTACAAAGCATTCCGAAGCAATTTTTACCGATGACTTTTCAAAGCGGATATATGACCTGCAATGCTCCTCAACCGATAAATTTGCTCTTATGAGCGAAAAAATAGGACCTTGCGGAATGGAACAGAGCAATTCTGTTGCAATTATAAAGTAGGGGAGGGCCTGTGTGCCCTCCCTGTGTTTATTCTGTTGCGATTATAAAGGAGGGCCTGTGTGCCCTCCCTGTGTTTATTCCACAATCTCACCGATGCATCCGTCTTTATAAGCATCGGTTATTTTTATATCAACAAGCTTTGTGCAAAATTCCTCGGGGAGCTTCGCTTTTACGGGCGTATAGTTTGCCGTATAGCCGCTGAGAAGTCCGTCACCGTCGGCGGTTTCAAAAAGTACGGTGCAAACCTTACCCATCTGATTTTTCATAAATGCCTCACGGATTGCTTCCGTTTTTTCAATCATAATGCGGCTTCTTTCTTCCTTGACTGCTTTATCAAGGTGCCCCGGCAGCTTTTCAGCTTTTGTGCCCTTTCTCACGGAATATGGGAAAACGTGCACCTTTTCAAAGCCGATTTCCTCGGCAAAGCTGAGACTTTCGAGAAAGTCCTCTTCGGTTTCGCCTGCAAAGCCTACCATAATATCCGTTGTGAGAGTACAGTCCTTGAAGCTTTCACGAAGCTTCTTTGCAAGGTGTCGGTATTCCTCGGCAGTGTAGTGTCTGTTCATCCTTCTTAGGGTATTGTCACAGCCGCTTTGCAGAGAAATATGAAACTGAGGACAGAGCTTTTTACATTTTGCAAGCTCAGCTATAACCTCATCTGTCAGATGGTCGGGCTCAAGAGAGCCGAGGCGTACTCTCAATATGCCCTCGGTACTGTCGGCGATTTTTACCGCATCGGGGAAGGCGGCACCGATATCACTGCCGTAGGAGGAAAGGTTGATGCCCACAAGCACAACTTCCTTATAACCGTTTGCCGCAAGAGCGACAATTTCTTTTTTTATTTCTTCAAGGGGCTTCGAGCGTACTCTCCCTCTTGCGTAGGGTATAACACAGTAAGAGCAGAAGCGGTTACAGCCGTCCTGAATTTTAACAGAGGCTCTTGTTCTTTCCTCAAAGCGGCTTATGGTATCGC
>JAZSPQ010000120.1:0-18537 GCA_045537485.1 Acutalibacteraceae bacterium
ACTTTATGCAGAAGGTAACTTTGAAGGTACAGTAACTCACGTATTCAGCGATGGTTTTGTCGCTAATATTGCTGACTCATACAATATGGGTATTATCATATTCCTTATTGTTCTTGGCTCAATGGTTGCAATGATGAACAAAGCAGGTGGTTCTGCTGCATTTGGTCGTTGGGCAAAGACACATATCAAATCAAGAGTTGGCGCACAGCTTGCAACAGTTCTCTTTGGTTGTATGATTTTTATTGATGACTATTTCAACTGCCTTACAGTTGGTTCTGTGATGAGACCTGTTACTGACAGTCATAAGGTATCTCGTGCAAAGCTTGCTTATCTTATTGATGCTACCGCAGCACCCATCTGCATTATTGCTCCCGTTTCATCCTGGGCAGCAGCCGTTTCGGAATTTGCAGAGGGTACAGGTCTTAACGGCTACGAGCTTTTCATCAAGGCAATCCCCTTCAACTTCTATTCACTTCTCACTCTTGCTTTCGTAATTTTGAATATTGTTATGAAGGCTGATTTCGGTCCCATGAAGCTTCACGAAATAAACGCTCAGAAGGGTGACCTTTACACAACAGGTGACAGAGTTGATAATGTTGAAGACGCAGTTAATCCCAAGGGTAAGCTTATAGACCTCGTTTTCCCTGTTCTTGTTCTTATCGTATGCAGTGTTCTCGGTCTTCTTCACGTCGGCGGATACGGCAGCGGTATAACCATACAGGATGCCTTTGCTGATACAGACGCAACAGTAGGTCTTCCCTTAGGCGCCTTTGTAGCAATCATCATTATCTTTGTTTACCTTATCGCAAGAAGAGTTGTTTCCTTCAAGGAAGCTATGAAATGTGTTCCCAGCGGATTTATTGCAATGGTACCGGCAATTCTTATTCTTACCTTTGCTACCGCTCTTAAGAATATGACAGGTCTTCTCGGTGCAGACGTTTACGTTCACGACCTTATGGAAGGTGCAGCAGCAGGTCTCCAGAGCTTCCTTCCCGCAATTATCTTTATTGTTGCCTGCTTCCTTGCTTTCTCAACAGGTACATCATGGGGCACTTTCGGTATTCTTATCCCCATCGTTGCATCAATCTTCGAGCCCACAGACGAGCTTCTTTACATCGGTATGTCGGCTTGTCTTGCAGGTGCAGTTTGCGGCGACCACTGCTCACCCATTTCAGATACAACAATCATGGCTTCAGCCGGCGCACAGTGTAACCACATCAACCACGTTAACACCCAGCTCCCCTATGCAATCTTTATTGCAGCACTCTCATTTGTAGGCTTTGTTATTGCAGGCTTCGTTCAGAACGCATTTATCGTTCTCGCTATTCTTTTCGTTCTTCTTGTGGCTTCTCTTCTTGTTATCAAAAAGCTCGGAAATAAGAAAAACGCATAACAAAAACACTATAAATAACCGACACTTTCGTGTCGGTTATTTTTTTGCGCGGGTTGCCGGCGAAACAAAGGAAAGCTCTTGCCCGCGTGGATAGCGGGCAGGCTCCCTGCCCTGCGACGGAGGTCGCAGGCACGGCACCCGTATGGGGTGCCGTGGACAAAACCCGAGGTTTTGTTGCAGGGAGCCGCCCCTCCGCAAGCAAAAACTGCACCCTTGGCAACAGTGTACCAAAGGTGCAGTTAAGTATCAATTTTCTCTGCGGCATATCAGCCTGATGCTATATCTCAGTCAGCCCGCAAAGCTCAGCTGTCTGTTTTGATTCCTATTTCACCGCCGTAAAGCACCTTCCTTGTGCCGTCGGGAAGGCTGACAATCAAATGGCACATAGAATCAATATCGAGAGCTGTTGCGCTGTAGCTTTTATCACCTTCGATTACGGTTATTTCCTGACCTAAGAAAAAGAGACGGCTTCTGTATTGCCTGATATAGCTTTTTTCACTTAACCGGCTGTAGTTTTCCGTAAGACAGTTGATAATTTCTGCGATCAGGCGGTTTTTTATTTTTTCTCCGCCGCTTTTTGTAAGAGCTCCCGCAATTTCCGAAAGCTCATCGGGAAAACCGTCCTTCGGAGGTGAAATGTTGACTCCGATACCGATAACAGCCCAGTCAAGGCTTTTTTTATACTTGGCTAAGGAGCCCTCGGTAAGTATTCCCGCAACCTTTCTGCCGCCGATAAAAATATCGTTGACCCATTTTATCCGGGCAGATATGCCCGTAACCTTTTCTACGGCTTCGGCTGTTGCGGCGGCTGCCATTGTTGTCAGCAGAGTGGACTCCTCAAGAGAGCAGTCGGGTCTTAAAAGAATGCTCATATAGCAGCCTGTGCCGTCGGGGGAATAGAAGCTTCTGCCCTTTCTGCCCTTGCCCTTTGTCTGCTTCTCGGCTATCAGAACAGAGAATTCCTTTTCACCGTTAACAGCGGCTTTTTTTAAATCATCGTTGGTGGAGCCTGTCTCTTTCACAACGGTAATTCTGACCTTTTGGGCTTCTTCGGAAAGAAAGGAACGGATTTCCTTTTCTTCGGCATCGGCACAGAATATACGGTTTTTCATAAAATCCGCCTCTTTTCTATAAAAAGCAGGAGGGCACAAAGGCCCTCCCCTACATTTAATTTAAACAATAGGTTCACTGCGGACCGTCGGGACGCCGGTCCCTACATCTTTATTTATTGAGGAAATCTACAAAGCGCATAAAGGCTTCCCTGCCGCTTGCATCTGTTTTATAAACGCCTGCGTGCTCGAGTACCTTTGCAAACACGATACCCACTTCCTTGCGAATAATATCCTCGGCGTTGTCCTTGCTGAAGCTGTAGTTTGCCTTGAAGGAGTCAACCCAATCGGCGTGCTTTGCGGTTACATCGTCACTTCTCAGGTCTTTACCGCCGAGAATTGCCTCTTCCACAGCCTTCAGCTCTGTTTTAAGCCTCGAAGGAAGAACGGCAAGACCCATAACCTCAATAAGACCGATGTTTTCCTTCTTTATGTTGTGAAGCTCCTTGTGGGGATGATATACACCGTCGGGATGCTCCTCGGTGGTAATGTTGTTACGAAGCACAAGATCAAGCTCGTACATATCTCCCCTCTTTCTTGCGATGGGAGTAATTGTGTTGTGGGGAGTTCCCTCTGTTTCGGCAAAGATAAATGCATCTGCGTCGGTATAGCCTCTCCATGCGTCAAGAATTTTACCGCCGAGACAAACAAGTCTGTCACTGTCTGTGCCGCTGATTCTGATTACGGACATTGGCCAGTTAACGATACCTGCAGAAACATCCTCGTAGCCCTTGAAGGTGATTTCCTTTTCTATGGGAGCCTTTGCCATGGGGAACTCATAATTACCACCCTGGAAATGCTCGTGGGCAAGAATGGAGCCGCCTACGATGGGAAGGTCAGCGTTAGAGCCTACGAAGTAATGAGGGAAGAGCTTGACAAAGTCAAAGAGCTTGCCGAAGGCACCCTCGTCAATTTTCATGGGAGTATGCTGTGAGTTGAAAACGATGCAGTGCTCGTTATAGTAAACATAGGGAGAATACTGGAAGCCCCACTGACCGCCTGCAACGGTGATGGGAATAATGCGGTGGTTCTGTCTTGCAGGGTGGTTTATTCTGCCTGCATAGCCCTCATTTTCAACGCAAAGCAGACACTTGGGATAGGAGCTCTGCTTCATAAGCTTTGCGGCGGCAATGGCCTTGGGATCCTTTTCCGGCTTTGAAAGGTTAACGGTAATATCAAGCTCACCGTACTTTGTGTCGGTTTTCCACTTAAGGTCTTTGACAATGCGGTAACGTCTTATGTAGTCCGTATCACAGCTTAATTTGTAATAATAGTCTGTTGCTGCCTCGGGAGAAATCTCTTCGTAAAGGTCATAGAAGGTACCTATTACCTCGGAGGGTCTGGGAACAAGAGTACTCATAACCTTGGTGTCGAAAAGGTCACGGCTTGTTATATCGTTTTCGATGATACCCTTTTCGGCTGCAAAGTCGAGAATTTCACCGAGAATCTCCTCAAGACCTTCAAAAGTACATTCTTCAGTGGGCTCAGTGTACTCGTCAAGACCGAGAACCTCAAGAAGGCGGTTTGTAGTGAAGATTACATCACTTTCCTCTATCAGTCCGCATTCGAGAGCATAGCAGACAAGCTTTTTAATGCTTTTATTTATCATATCAAACACCTCTTCGTTTTTATTTATCTTAATAATAATACACCATAGAGCACTCAAAAATCAACTGCTTTCTGTGACAAATTAGCCTTTAAGGAATAGAATGGTAATAAAAAATCATATTTTCTGCGGAGGTAATACAATGAGCTGCAATACAGAATTCTTTTTAGGTGCCAATACACCGAAAGGCTTTGTTTCCTTCTTTGATGAGCTTTATAATCCTTACAAGACATCAAATGCTTATATAATTAAGGGCGGACCCGGTACGGGCAAATCCACCTTTATGAAAAAAATAGCCGATGAGCTTGAAAAAAGAGCTCTGTCTGTCGAAAGAGTCTATTGTGCCTCGGACCCTCACAGCCTTGACGGTGTTATAGCCCCTGAAATCGGCCTTTCCGTTGCCGACGGCACCTCTCCCCACGTTCTTGAGCCGAGATTTCCCGGTGTGGCAGAAAACATATTGAATCTGGGAGCATTCTGGGATGAAAAAAAGCTTAAGAAAAACCGTGACAGAATATTGAGCCTGACTCTTGAAAACTCCCTTTATCATCACAGAAGCTCAGCTTATCTCGCCGCGGCAGGCAGCATTAACAGCCAGATAGATTCAGCTATACAGCCCTATATCCGGGAGGATAAGATAGAATCCTTTGCAAAGAGATTTGCCCTGCGTGAAATGCCTAAAAAGAAAAAGAGTGAGCCGGGAAAAAGATATAAGCGCTTTCTTTCCGCCATAACCCCCGAGGGAATCCTGTTTTTTGATAAGACCGTAACTGCCCTTGCCACCCGTGTTTTTGCAATAGAGGATAAATACGGCACTGTGGGAAAGCTTCTTGCTGAAAGGATAGGAGAAAAGGCCATAAGAAACGGCTATGATGTAATTTTCTGCCACTGCCCCATGGATCCCTCAAGGTGTGAGCATATTATTATTCCGCAGATAAATCTTGCTCTGATAAGCGCAAGAAAAGAGCATAGCACCAAGCTTCGGTTTGATAGGATTATTCACAGCGGACGTTTTCTTCATCAGGAGGCGGTGAACCACAAACAGATTCTGAGGTTTAACAGAAGGCTCAGCAATGAGCTTATAAAAGAGTCGGTCAATAAGCTTCAGAAGGCAAAGGCCACCCATGACGAGCTGGAAAAGGAGTATATCTCGGCGATGGACTTCGATTCTCTCAATAAATTCTGCGCCGAAACCGTAAATAAAATAACTGCAGATATATAAATTTAACATTTTGCCCTTGAAATCAGAGGAAAAAAATAGTAAAATATTAGGCGTATATATATATATTATTTTTTTGAAAGGATGATTTAAAATGTGGCAGGTTAAAAAAGCCTATTACAGAGTTTATCAGCAGGTGTTTAAGTTTGCAACCTCAACACCCTTCTTTGACTGGTCAGAGCCCTATGTTCTCGACGGCCCCGGTGCAATCCGCAGACTTCCCGCCTTTATTGAGGAAAAGGGTCTCAAGAAGCTTATGATTGTAACAGATAAGGGTCTTATGGGCATCCATCTTCTCGATTCTCTCTTTGAAGAATTAGAAAAGACCGGCATTGAATACGTTGTTTATGACGGTACTCAGCCCAATCCCACAATCCAGAACATTGAGGACGCACGCAAGCTTTATGTTGACAACGGCTGTGACGGTGTTATCGCCTTCGGCGGCGGCTCACCTATGGACTGCGCAAAAATCGCAGCAGCAAGAGTTACCAATCCGAAAAAGCCTGTTAAGAAAATGCGCGGTCTTCTCAAAATCACACACAAGCTTCCTCCTCTCTTTGCAGTACCCACAACTGCAGGCACCGGCTCCGAGGTTACACTTGCAGCTGTTGTAAGCGACCCGGAAACTCATGAGAAGAACGCTTGTAATGACCCCAAGCTCCGTCCCAAGTACGCAGTGCTTGATCCCGAGCTTACTGTAGGTCTTCCCCCTCACATCACATCAACAACAGGTATGGATGCTCTCACCCATGCAGTTGAGGCTTACATCGGCAGAAGCGGCGTAAAGTCAACCGACGATTACGCTATCAGAGCCACAAAGATGATTATCGATAACATCGAAAAGGCCTATGCAAACGGTAAGGATATTGAAGCAAGAAACGATATGCTCTGGGGCTCCTTCTATGCAGGTATGGCTTTCACAAGAGCTTACGTCGGCTACGTACACGCTATTGCTCATAACCTTGGCGGTCACTACGGTATCCCTCACGGTCTTGCAAATGCTGTTATTCTTCCCTATGTGCTTGAATACTACGGCGAGAGCGCACACAAGAAGCTTGCAGTTCTTGCTGAAACCTCTGGTGTAAAGACCGACGGCACAGATGCAGAAAAGGCTGTTGCTCTTATCGAAAAGATTAAGGAGCTCAACAGAAATATGAATATCCCCGATAAGTTTGACTGCATTAAGGAAGAGGATATTCCCGTTATTGTTAAGCGCGCTCTTAAGGAAGGCAATCCTCTCTACCCCGTTCCCAAGATTATGAACGAGGCAGACTGCGAAGCAGTTATCAGAAGACTTATGAAATAAAAAATATGCACCCGAGAGGGTGCGTATTTTTTATTTCAGGGACTAGGGAATAGTAGGGGCGGATTCCATATCTGCCCGCTTTTGCTGAAACAAAAACGTCACCGTAGGGACACAGCGTGCTGTGTCCGCTGAACTCACCGCCAAATATCTTTAAAACAACCCGTAGGTGAGGGCCTCTGTGCCCTCCCGTGACAACCTGACTGGCAGGTGCATTTTACGGTTGGTGTTAACCCTCCCGGCGGCTAATAAAGGCGGGCGGATGATATCCGCCCCTTCGAATCCCTATTTGTGTAGCAGTGCAGTCGGGTTGTGCGGACACGGCGAGCCGTGTCCCTACGGTATCGTATTCCGAAAAGCAGTGGGCAACGGTCGCCGTAGGCGTCGACCGCTACGAATTACACAAATGCCCGAAGGGCATTCGCCTTACTACTTGCTACTTGCTACTTACTACTTACTTAAAGGTATTTTCTAAGCAAAACTCCCAGTTCCTCCTCGGTGGATAAAAGCCGCTCTGCAATTTCTCTTGAGCGCTCGTCCGCCTGCTTGAAGGTGTTGAGATATTCGCTGAGCTGACTTATGCCCATGTTGCAGCCCTCAAGCATAAGCTTTGCTACGGTTTTATCCTTGGGGCTTTCAAGAAGTCTTACGTTTATCTTCATCCAGCTCATAAGCCTTGCCATTGATGAAGGATCCTTGCCCTCCTGACCGCGGTTTCTGAGCTCGGCTTCGATTTCATTATCGATATATTCGTGCTTGTTGAGGTATTCCACCAATTCATCTCTTAAAGCTGCACTGTCAACATTGTCCAATACCTCTTTAAGTGAATTTATGGCAGTTTTCGCCCCTGCCTGACATTTTTTCAGCATTACGGTGCTTTCGTTTTCTTCCATTTCGCTTCCGCCTTTCTGTGGTTTTATGGTTATTAAAAGTGTTCACAGAAAATGTTTTTTTATGCAAAAATACCGATGCGAAAGCACCGGTATTTTTGCAGTAATTTGAATGAGGTAACTATGAAAACGAAAATATACAAAATCATAAGTAGTGTCTAACTACGAAACAATCTTAACATTTAATAAAGAAATCGTCAACTATATTAAGATATTGTTAACAGGATGTTCACGAATTTTGTCGAATTTATTATGACTGCGGCGGGACACAAAAAAATACTGTTGCATTTTTATGCAACAGTATTTCAGACTGCCGATAAAATCTGACATTTTTTATCAGCCGAACATTGCAAGAAGGAAGCCTGCCGCAACAGCGGAGCCGATAACACCTGCAACGTTGGGACCCATAGCGTGCATGAGAAGGAAGTTTTTGGGGTTGTACTTTCTGCCTTCGTTCTGAGCAACACGGGCAGCCATAGGAACTGCGGAAACGCCTGCAGCGCCGATGAGGGGGTTAACCTTACCGCCTGTGATGAGATAGAGAAGCTTACCGAGAAGCAGACCGCCCACTGTTGAGAATGCAAAGGCGAAAAGACCGAGACCTATGATCATAAGAGTCTTTATGTCAAGGAAGGTCTTACCGTTTGCTGTTGCGCCGACTGTAAGACCGAGCATAATGGTAACGATGTTCATAAGAGCGTTCTGGGCTGTATCGGAAAGTCTGTCAACAACACCGCATTCTTTGAAGAGGTTACCCAGCATAAGCATGCCGAGAAGAGGCGCAACTGAGGGAAGAATGAATGCACAGATAACAAGAACAACAACGGGGAAAACAATCTTTTCAACCTTTGTTACCTTGCGAAGCTGTTTCATTTCAACCTTACGCTCTTTTTCTGTGGTGAGAAGCTTCATAATGGGAGGCTGAATGAAGGGGATAAGAGCCATATATGAATATGCGGCAACGGCGATGGGACCTAAAAGGTGAGAAGCAAGCTTACCTGTGAGGAAGATTGCGGTGGGGCCGTCGGCTCCGCCGATGATAGCGATTGAAGCAGCCTCTTCGGGGGCAAAGCCGAGAAAAATTGCTACAACAAAGGCAACATAAATACCGAGCTGTGCTGCAGCACCGAGAAGCAGTGACACCGGGTTTGAAAGAAGGGGGCCGAAGTCGGTCATGCAGCCGATGCCAAGGAAGATAAGGCAGGGGAATATGCTTGACTTAACACCTGCATATATCAGCCTCAAAACTCCGCTTTCATACCAGTGGGCACCTTCAATAATATTTGATGTATCCATAAGTCCCGTAGGGTCATCCATAAGACCTGCACCGGGAAGGTTTGCAAGAAGAATACCGAAGGCAATGGGAACAAGAAGAAGGGGTTCGCACTTTTTTGCAATTGCAAAATAGAGCAGCACGAATGAAACAACAATCATAAAAAGATTTTGCCAAAGGAAGGTGCCGTCTGCGAAAAGCGCATAAAAACCTGTTGATTCCCACAAGCCGACAAGGACATCTTTAATCATTTCCATTTGAGTAAAACTCCTTTCGATTTAACTTTTAACTTTTGGGAATCAGAGAACTGCGAGTACGTCGTCTGTGTTTACGGTTGCGCCCTTTGAAACGAGAAGCTGCTTTACAGTGCCGTCGCAGGGAGCAACGATATCATTTTCCATTTTCATAGCCTCAAGAACCATAAGAACATCACCTGTTTTTACTGCCTGGCCGACTGTTACGTTTACGCTGAGAATTGTACCGGGCATAGGGGAGGGAACCTTTGTACCGTCGCCGGCAACTGCGGGTGCTGCGGCAGGAGCAGCTGCGGGTGCTGCAACAGGTGCGGGAGCTGCAACGGGAGCAGCAGCGGCTTCTGTTACATTGAGAAGAACTGCATCTGTCTCGGTAACTTCAACTTCATAATTTTTGCCGTTTAATGTAACTACGTATTTCATTATTTTTTGTCCTCCATAAGTTTGATTGACTTAAAAGAAAGTCTGTTAAGGGGAATTCCGCTCTTATCTGATACGATAGCCATAATAACGGCAGCGGTTTTTTCATCTGTATCAATAAGCTCAAGCTCGCCCTGATTCATTCCTTCGGGCATAGGGATGCCTTTGGGGGCTTCCGTGGGGGCTGCGGTTGCTTCTGCGGGATTTTTCTTTGAAGCGGAAGCTTCAATGCTTCTGATTATCTTCGAAACAAGAAGAATCAGACAGGCAATAACTGCGAGGATGGCAATAACGGTAACGATGCCCACAACGGATCTGAGTAAAGCCTCGCCAATAGGCATTTTGATTGAATATTCACTTGTGAAAAGCATTTATTGTTCCTCCTTATACTTCTCTGATGGTGTATTTGAAGGTGTTTCTTGCTTTTTCGTCACGCTTGTCGAAGTAAGCCTCTGCCTGAGTGGGGAAAGCGATATAGGAAAGAACATCCTCTTCGCTCTTTGCCTTGTCGCCGATTTCTTCCTTAGCCTTTTCCATATAGGGCTCAAGGGTATCAGCAAAACGGCAGGTCACGGGCTGTTCGTCGCCGAGAATCTTCTTTTCAAGCTCCTTGTTAACCTCACCGGGAGCCTTGCCGTAGAAGCCGAGGAAGTAGTTTTTGATTTCCTTTGATACATTCTTGTATCTTTCACCGGCAAGAACATTCTGTGTAGCCTGTACGCCGACCATCTGGCTCATGGGAGTAACAAGGGGAGGATAACCTAAGTCCTCACGTACTCTGGGCACTTCGAGAAGCACCTCTTCAAACTTATCAAGCTTGCCTGCGGCTGTGAGCTGAGCAACAAGGTTTGAGAGCATACCGCCGGGTACCTGATAGGAAAGAGCATCGGTATCTGTTGCAAGAACAACCGGATTGAGAAGACCGCTTTCGAGAGCCTTTGCTCTTACGGGCTTGAAGAAATCGTTGATCTTCTTGAGGGTATCCATATTAACATCCACTTCGTAGCCCTGCTGCTTGAGAGCATAAACAAGAGTTTCCGTGGGAGGCTGTGATGTGCCGCCTGAGAAGCATGAGATAGCTGTATCGATAACGTCTGCACCTGCCTCAACTGCCTTCTGGAGTGTGAGTGCGCCGAGACCTGTTGTTGAGTGGGTGTGCACAACAAGAGGAAGCTTAACCTCAGCCTTGATAGCCTTAACAAGGTCATATGCCTCCTGAGGACCCATAATACCTGCCATATCCTTTATGCAGATGGACTTAACACCCATCTTTTCCATTTCCTTTGCAAGCTCAACATACTTCTCAAGTGAATGGATAGGAGAAAGTGTGTAGCAGATTGTGCCTGAGGGATGTGCGCCGCACTTAAGTGTCTCGTCAACGGCAACCTCGATATTGCGAAGGTCGTTGAGAGCGTCAAAAATACGGATAATATCAATACCGTTTTCAACGGACTTTCTGATGAAGGCACGGACAACGTCATCGGGATAGTGCTTGTAGCCTAAAAGGTTCTGACCTCTTAAGAGCATCTGAAGCTTTGTGTTGGGACAAGCCTTTCTGATTTTTCTGAGTCTTTCCCACGGGTCTTCGCTGAGATAACGAAGGCATGAGTCGAAGGTTGCGCCTCCCCAGCATTCGAGTGAATAGTAGCCTGCTTTATCAAGCTCTGAGAGGATAGGCTCAAAGTCTGAAAAAGGCATTCTTGTTGCAATCAGGGACTGATTGGCATCACGAAGGATTGTTTCTGTAAATTGTACTTTCAAAATATCACCCCATAATTTTATTTGAGCAGATTAACTGCAAAGCTTATGAAAAAAAGGATTTTCAATCAACTTTTTCGCTATTTTATATAATACGGAAAAAAAGTCAAAATTTCAACACATTTTTAATATTTTTTCTTTTTTTGCTAATCTTTAGTATTTTGCTCATTTTTCTTAATGGAATTTCAAAATTTCTGTGGAAAAATGAGACAAATATATATAGTATAAAGTAATTTTCAAAGGTTTTAAGTTGTTCTTAGCTTTCATATATATAATGAGGATGAAAAGGAGGTATGCTTTAAAATGAAAAACAACAAAACTGTCCTTGTGTGCGTCACTCCTCAGATGTCCTCTGAAGAGCTGGTAAAGGTCGGAAAGACTGTCGCAGAAAAAAGCAAGGCTGACCTTGAGGTTGTTTCTGTGCTTCCTATTGCTGACGGTGAAAGTGAAATCGACTGCTCAGCTCTGGAAAATATCTATCGCACGGCAAAGAATCAAGGCGGAGAAATGGCAGTTTATTTCAGCGACGACCCTACTCTCACCGTTGCGGCGCATATTGCAAAAAGAAAGCCCTTGACTATTGTGGTAGGCTTCCCCGGAAAAAACAGTAATAATTTTATTTCTGCAATTCATCTTTTGCTTCCGGAAATAGCCATTACTATGATTGACAGGGAAGGTAAGATTTATAATATGCTCCCTCAGGAGGCAATGCCCTTGCCTGCTCTTCAGTGAGGCTCAGAATTTAAAAATATCGGATTAGTAATTTGATTAAACATAAATTAAAAGGTGCTGTTGCGTAAAATGCGACAGCACCTTTTATCTGTATTGTCTTTTTAACTGCGGAATAACCGATTAATCATTTCCAACGGTGATTGAGCAGTCTTTCATACTCCTCATCGCTTATGGAAACCACGGAGCCGTGGCGGGGCCCGAAATTCATTGAATAATCCTCAGAGGCGACGGGCACATAGGTTTTGAAATCCTCGGTCTGCTGCATAAAGAATCTGCCCTTTCCGTATTCGTCCATTATCATAACCCATGTATCGGTACCGTTTATGCGGTACATCTGACTGCCTTCAACTCCGCTTGGTGCAAGGGAAACAACGGTAGGCTTGTCCTCATAGGGGCCGCTGAGCTTATCGGATGTGACATAGGCTATGGTCTGATCCTCGTCGTGCTTGAAATATAAATAATATAGTCCGTTCTTTTCGTTGTAAATTATATCACCGTCAATAGTCTGGATGCTTCTGCAGTAAAGAGGCTGAGGCTCGGTAATGGTTTTCATATCGTCTGAATAGGCATAATACATTCCTGCGGTGTTGTGCCGCTTTGTTGAATGAGCCCAGTAAAGCATATATTTACCCTTTTCGCTATCCCATATAGCCTGAGGCGCCCATGCTCTTGTGGTGTCGGCAAAATTATCGCCCATTTCCCGCATATCAATAAGAGTTTCATCGGTCCAGTTGATTAAATCGGTACTTTTCCAGGTAATAAGGGCGTGGTTGGACTCCCAGCCCTCTTCACATCTCATATCCGTACCGATTATATAGTAACAGCCGTCCTGTCCCTTGAAGATATAAGGGTCACGGACACATTTTTTACCCTTTGTCTGTATGATAACAGCCTCATTATTATTGAGGGGAGTAAAGTTATATCCGTCGGGACTCAGGGCAAAATGCAATCTTTCCTGACCCTCGCCGTTACCTACAAAATAAACAAAAAGATATTTTCCGTAAAGGCTTTCAGCCGGTTTTGCAGCTTCCATAATTTTACCCCTTTCTTTTGGTTGTCGCCATAATGTCGGGGTCGCCCAGTACCATCAATCGCTTAACGAATACATAGGTCATGGCAATAACTTCGTTTTTGGTCATTTCTGTAGGATTTTCGAGCCAATGTCTTAACATCCCGTAAAAGCCGCTTGACAAGAAGGTATAAAAAAACTCGAAGCGTACTCTTTTGCTTTCGCCGTGATATTCAACGAAATATTCATAGTTAAAATCGCAAAACAGCTTACTCATTCTCTCTGTAAAGGATGCGGAAAAGGACTTATCGAAAAGCATACGGCAGGTATCTCTGTTATCGTCAAAGAGATTGATAAGACCTTCAACGGTGGCATAAACATTTTTCGGAAAACCTATGTCTTTCAGGGATTCAAGAAGGCTTTTCGCCTCTCCGGTAAGAGAATCCTCAATGCTTTTAATAAGAGCATTTATATCCTCATAGTGAAAATAGAAGGCATTGCGGCTCAGCTCCGCATTTTCACAAAGCAGCTTGACCGTAATTTTATTAAGCGGATAATCCTTTGAAAGGCTCACAAGGCTTTTTTCAAAGGCTTTTTTTGTTTTTCTCACACAGCTGTATTCCTTCGGTGCCATTGCTTCATCTCCTTTGTTTAACATAGTACACAGTGTATCAAATGTTACACTTTATAAGTAATATAGCATGATATTTGTGTTTTGTAAAGAGGCTTTTTTAAAATGCAGATTCCGTCCTCAGGCGGCTTTTTTTCTCTTCCCTCTTGATTATTCCGAAACTTTAGTGTATAATAACCCTCACAGCCTGCTGGAATAGCTCAGTTGGTAGAGCAGCGCATTCGTAATGCGCAGGTCGCGTGTTCGAGTCACGTTTCCAGCTCCAAAAAATAAAGCACTTCGAAAGAAGTGCTTTATTTTTATCCAATCCGAAGGATTGGTATGTAATCGCCGTCAGGCGTATGTAATCCGTTTGCTTTGCAAACTGTATGGCATCACGCGTTAGCGTGTATTCTCCCTCGCCTTCGGATTGATTACATACATTTTCTCACGAAAATGATTACATCTACACCTTCGGTGTGATTACATTCCGTCTGCGACGGATGATATACATCGCTCCGCGTTGATTTTTTATTACACCCCAATATCTTCAGTATCTGCTGTTACTGTTGCTTTCTTTTTTCTGTTATGGTATAATCGGTATATAAAATAAAGGAGGAACACTTTATGAAAAAACTTACTGCAATGCTTCTCGCACTTACCATGCTTTTTGCTTTTGCGGCCTGCGGCAGTACTCCCGACGAGGATGAAGTCCGCGGTGAACAGGTTGTAAACACCACAGAGGCTCCCTCTCCGTCGGAGGATGTGACTGATGCACCTGACGCAGATGTAACAGACGCTCCCGAAATTGACGTTACGGATGCACCCGAAACAGACTTAACAGAGCCTGAATTTTCATTAGGTGCTGTTGAGGGTATCAATTACGAAAACAAATTTATAGGCATCGGCTGCAATCTCCCCTCTGACTGGGCCTTCTACACTGATGAGCAGATAAGAGAAATCAATAATCTGGCTGCAGACATGGCAGGAGAGGATTTTGAGGAGGCTATGAAAAACGCTACGATTGTATATGATATGCTTGCGACTTCACCTGATATGGCAAGCAATATAAATGTTAACCTCGAAAAGGTAGACCCCATTCTTCTTGCCGTAACTGACCTCTCAGATTATTTAGAGCAGAGCATACCTATGATAAAGCAGGGTCTTGAAAACATGGGCGCTACTGTTACCGAATCAGAAATCGGTACCGTTACAATTGACGGTATAGCATTTGATTGCTTAAGAATAACCTCAAATATAAACGGATTAACTATGTGCCAGCTTCTTTTTGCTATAAAATGTAACGGTTACATCGCAAACCTTGCAATCTCAACAACAAGTGAGGTTGAACTTCAGGAAATCATTGACTGCTTCTACATCGTCAGATAAGCTGTTAAACAGTAAAAACCATTGTATCGGATTTTTCCTTTACAATGGTTTTCTTTTTTATTTCATAAACCACACCGCAAGGGCTCCGATTAACACCCCTGCACAAAGACACAACACAAGCTTCCCCACTTCAATATACTTCTCTTTTTTCAGCTTTGTTACCGGCGGTTTTGATGTTTTGTTTGCTATGAGTCCTGCCCTCTCTCTTATCTTGCCCTCACTTACAGAAGCATACTCGGGCTTGACAAAAAAGAGTATTCTTTCAAAATATTCGCTGCCTGTTTCTCTTACCTCGACCACCTGACGGTTTATCCCTTTTATCATAGTTTTATCCTCCGTTAACAATTTGTTCTTCCATTCTATTTTTGTTTGCTTTCTATGGCTTTATACCAGGGATAAATTGTATAAAATTTGGGTTTTACGGCTGTATTTTCGGGCGGTTTTTACGAATAATTTTTTTATCCCTCAACGGGCGGCTGACGAATTTTGTAGAATTAAAACTGAAAATTTTGTATCATTTGAATAATATACCCTTTTTAACATTTTCCACACCTTTTTCAACGCTTTTATGTGGAAAACTCTGTGGAAAAAGTTAAAAACTCACTAAAAATCTAAGGTTTTTAACACTGTTGATTGCTGATTTTCTTTTCAACAGTGTGTTGAAAAGTATTTATTTTTATTTTCGGGAATTATGAAAAGAAAAGTTTTTTGTATTTTTTTGTGTATTTTTCTACAGGCTTGCAGCAAAGGGTAAAAATTTTTTTCTTTTTTGTCTTGATAGTTGAGAAACGGTGTGTTATAATAACTTAATTTATTCGGCAGGCTAAAAATAACAGCCTAAGCTCTGCCGTAAAATCAAAATATTTCATAAGAAAGGAAACAGAATTATGGATTTCAATTCAAAGTTTGTAAAAGAAGGTCTTACCTTCGACGACGTGCTTCTCATTCCCGCAGAAAGCGATGTTCTTCCTGCTGACGTAAGCCTTGAGACACAGCTTACAAAGGGTATCAGACTCAACATCCCCGTTATGACTGCCGCTATGGATACAGTTACAGAGTCAAGAATGGCAATCGCTATCGCCCGTGAAGGCGGTCTCGGTGTTATTCATAAGAATATGTCTATTGAAGCTCAGGTACAGGAAGTTGACAAGGTTAAGAGAAGCGAGAACGGCATTATCACAAATCCCATGTTCCTCGCTCCGGATAACTTCGTTTACGAAGCCGAAAACCTTATGCATAACTACCGTATTTCAGGTGTTCCCATCTGTGACGAAAACGGTAAGCTTGTCGGTATTCTTACAAACCGTGATCTTCGTTTCCTTTCAGATTACAATATAAAGATCAGCGAGGTTATGACTAAGGAAAATCTTGTTACCGGCTCCGAGGGTACCACCCTTGAAGAAGCTAAGGTTATCCTTATGAAGCACAAGATTGAAAAGCTTCCCCTCATTGATGCATCAGGCAAGCTCACCGGTCTTATCACCATCAAGGATATTGAAAAAGCAGTTCAGTACCCCAACTCGGCAAGAGACGTTCAGGGCAGACTTCTCTGTGCTGCCGCTCTCGGTGCCACTGCTGACGTACTCGACAGAGCAGCTCCCCTCGCCGCTGCAGGCGTTGACGCTTTCGTGCTCGACTCTGCTCACGGTCACAGTAAAAACATTCTCAAGGCTGTTGAGAAGGTTAAGGCTGCATTCCCCAACATTTCACTTATTGCAGGTAACGTTGCAACCGCTGCCGCTACTCAGGCTCTTATCGAAGCCGGCGCAGACTGCGTAAAGGTCGGTATCGGCCCCGGCTCAATCTGTACAACCCGTGTTGTTGCAGGTATCGGCGTACCTCAGGTTACTGCTATCTATGACTGCGCTGAAATGGCCGCAAAGTACGGCATCAACGTTATCGGTGACGGCGGTATCAAGTATTCAGGTGAAATCGTAAAGGCTATTGCCGCAGGTGCATCCGCAATTATGGTGGGCTCACTGGTTGCAGGCTGTGAGGAATCACCCAGCGAAACAGAAATCTATCAGGGCAGAAAGTATAAGGTTTACCGCGGTATGGGCTCCATTGCCGCTATGAATAAGGGCAGTAAGGACAGATACTTCCAGGCTAACAACAAGAAGCTCGTTCCCGAAGGCGTTGAAGGACGTGTACCCTACAAGGGAACTCTCAGCGAAACCGTTTACCAGATGATGGGCGGTCTTCGTGCAGGTATGGGTTACTGCGGCTGCGGTACTATCGACGAGCTCAAGACAAAGACTCAGTTTATCAGAATCACATCTGCAGGTCTTATTGAAAGCCATCCCCACGATATTTCAATCACAAAAGAAGCTCCCAACTATTCAATGGGTAATAACTGATGAAAAGCACCCTTCGGGGTGCTTTTTCGATGCGCAATTCGCAATGCGCAATGCGCAATCGCGGGTAATGTAAGCATAAAAAGTAAGCCTCTGCCCGCTAAGCTGAAGGGATATATACTTTGTTTCCTGTTGAATTTAATCTCAGTTTAAGATATAATACGGTGAGGATTTTTTTTACAGGAAGAAGGTAAAAATATGCCCGATTTACCTAAACGAAAGCCGACAAGGCTTAAAAATTACAATTACAGCTCTGCAGGTGCTTATTTCATAACAATAGGGTGACGAGTATAATCCGAACTCGCCTGAAAGAGTGAATTTTCACGCCTCTTTCGGCAATTCGGATTAGAAAGGCGACAGCCTGTCGGCATCCTCATTATCCAAAATAGCCGCAAAAATTTACACTTTCAGGTCAAAGATTTTTTGCGCCGGAGATTTTTGACAAATCAAGGCACAAAACGCAGCAAATCCTATCGGATTTGCGAGTATTTTAACGAAGAGGTGGCGGAAATCTACCCGCAAAAAACGGGTTCGGATTATACTCGTCACCCTATGCACCGAGGGAAGGAAAAAGATACTGTCTGAAATATGTGTAGGGACCGACGTCCTCGACGGTCCGCACATCAACCTGACAGATTACGGTAAAATTGCAGAAAAGCATATCGAAAATATGAATGGCTTTTACGATAATTTGTCTGTTATTAAATATATAATTATGCCCAATCATATCCATCTTTTAATTGAAATCAAAGAAACAGAGAAATGGATGAAAAATATCTGCGGTCGGCAAAATAATACAGAAGAAAACGGACCGTCGGGGACGCCGGTCCCTACAGATTCTGCAATTTCACGATTTGTTTCAACCTTTAAAAGATTTTGCAATAAGGAATACGGTAAAAATATATGGCAATACCGTTCTAATGACCGTATCGTACGAAATACCGCCGAATATGAAAAAATATGGGATTATATCGAACACAATGCAGTAAAATGGGAAGAAGATTGCTTTTACTGTTAAGAAAAGAGCTTTAACAAAATCTTCTTGACAAAACCCCTCCACAGGGTTTATAATCACATCAATAAATCAAACCGATGAACAAGAGTAGTAGCTGATAGATGAAGCTTACAGAGAGCCGTGAGGGTGGAAAGCGGCAGCGGATATATCTGTGAATGGACTTGTGAGGGCGGCCCGAAATTGCAGTAGGCGCCGACGGAAAC
>JAZSPQ010000097.1:0-19804 GCA_045537485.1 Acutalibacteraceae bacterium
TCTAACACTCTTTTCCAAATTCGTAAAAGTTCAAGCAGTATTTATGCAAATATCCGTGAAGCAAATTATGGGCAGAGTAAAGCGGATATGCTTTCAAAATTTGAAATTGCTCTTAAGGAATGTAGCGAAACCGAAGGTTGGTTACGTTTATTGTTCAATACAAATGCGATTGATGAAGAAATCTATAAAAAGCATAGAAATCTTTGCGGTCGAATCAGACGAATGTTGATTGCAAGTTGTAAAACATTAAAGGAGTGTATAAAATGAAACGAATTATTTGTTATTTGATTTGCTTGTTGATGCTATTTTTATTCGTAGGTTGTGATTCTGATACAACCCCTGTTCTTTCCGGCAGTTATTATGCTGTTGGCGATTATGAAGAAATGTTAACGCCGTATCTGTCGCTTGATACAGATAACAATGAGTTTCGTTTTGGTGCCGGTTCTGTAGTTTCTTATGAGGAATATGGCTCTTATAAAATTGCAGACGGAAAGATTATTGCCACTTCACAAAGCACAACATTTGAATTTGAGATTAAGGATAAGAACACCCTTATATTGATTGACAATGGGGATAATGACTTTTTTAAAATTCCTATCAATACGCAGTTTGTATATAGTGAAGATTTGAAGTGATTACATTACTTTTGGTCTTTCTTACCCCTACTCACACTACTTTTAGTCGCTCTTTCGCACGAAAGAAACAATACTCTGTGTTAAAATAAAACTACATCCTTTGGAGGATTTTGTTATGCAGGAGAATATGACAGTTATTTCGGCAAATATGTTCAGTAAAGCTGTTGAAGAAAATATGTCTGTTGAAAAGGCGGCTCAGATGCTCAGAGAGTGCACTCAGCTCAGAACTCTCAGCGATAAGCTTGGTGCTTTTGCTAAAGGGAGAAATTTGCGTGCGGTGCTTACAGAGGGTCTGATTGAAAATCATCCCGAATCGAAAAGAGAGGCTGTTGACCGTAAGGTCAGGAATTGGCTTGCAAACAGACAAAACACTATTTCAAAGGCTGATGCTATAGAACTGTGCTTTGTGTTGGGGCTTGATACAGATGAAGGCGATGCACTGCTTGCAATGATTTCCGAGGAGGGATTTCATTGGAGAAGTCCCGATGAGATACCATATATCTTTGCTCTTATGCACAATATGACCTATCTTCAGGCAAGGGAGCTTCACGAAAAAATCTCGGCGGTTGCACCTGAAACAAAAAATTCAGGCTCATCGGCGGAATATTTCACAGAAACGGTACGCAGAGAGGTGGAAGCGATAGGCACTGTGGAGGAGCTTACCGAGTACATAATAAGCGCCCGTGAAAAATTCGGTAATCTTCACAACAGGGCATACAGCCTTTTCTGTGATATGCTCGAAAGACTGGAGCTGCCAGAGGTTGAACAGGCGGTTACGGAAAACAATCCCTATGATGAGGGCGACAGTGATTTAAAATATACTATGGGCAATATTGTTCAGATATATCTTCACGGTAATGATTTACCTAAGGGCGCAGACAGTAAAAATAATTCGGCATTATCCGCTGTTCAGCGTAGTATAGCTCAGAACTGGCCCAGCGAATCCGTTATTTCAAGAATGAAAAACAGGCATATTGATGTAAACCGTAAGGTTATGATTCTGCTTTTCCTTGCAACCTATGATGCTGACGGATATGATGACGGTGACTTTTATTTTGAGGACTTTGAGGAAGAAAAAACACCTGATGAGATATTCCGTGAGTTTTATCAGAATATGAACGCTATGCTTAAAACCTGCGGCTTCAGTAAGCTGGACCCCAGATCGGCTTTTGACTGGATGTCTATTTACTGTATGTGCAGGGAGGATATATTCACCCTTGACAGTACACTGACAGAGTTTTTGCAGACACTCTTTTTAGAAAACGACCTCGGAAACGATTTACAAAATTAAAGGTACGGCTGTGCTAATATGTTTATGCAGATAATACTGCAAACATAATTTTGTATTATTCAGAGAGGTAAGCTATGGACAGGAGAGTTGCTTTAGAAACAGGCAGTAAAATCACGTTTCCCGGTATGGACTGTGTTATTGAAGGGATAGTCGGCAAGGGCTCCAATGCAATTGTTTATCAGGGTCGCTACAGAGATTGTAACAACCGGGATTTGTTTCACCGTGTGATAATAAAGGAGTTGTTTCCCTATCATCCGAAAAATATGGTTTACCGCAGTGACGACGGTAATATTGTGACCGAAAAAGAGGCTCAGAGCTTTTTTGAACTGCAGAAAACAAGCTTTGATTACGGTAATTCGGTTCACTTGCGTATGCTTGAGATGTATCCTGACAGAATAGGCGGGAACATCAATACCTTCAGTGTTAACGGTACGCTTTACAGTATTATCGGCTTTGACGGCGGCAGTGCATTGGATAAGGAATACCGTCTTGGTGTAAAAAGCCTCGGAGAAACGGTACGCCTTATGAAACAAATACTTGACGCATTGGAAATTTTCCACAAATCAGGTTATCTTCATCTTGATATCAGCCCGGATAACATCCTTATAACCGGCAGCGGAGAAAATCAGAGAATTACTCTTATTGATTATAACAGCGTGCATAAGCTTGAGGAGCTCAGAGAAGGAGCCTCACTTTATTGCAGTGCGAAGGAGGGTTATACCTCCCCTGAAATAATAAATATGAATATGGCTTGCGTAAGCGAGGCGACAGATATTTATTCGGTTACAGCAGTATTCTATTGGCTTCTAACCGGAAAAAGCCTTACACCTTTTCAGAGACTTTGTAAAAGAGCGCCTGATGTTAAGGATAGTCCCTTGCTTATCGGTGTACCCGATACAGTTCTGTGGCAGGTAAATGCAATATTGCGTAAAGGCTTATCAACTCTTGCAGAAAAGAGATACAGAAGCTGTTCCCTGATGTCAGATGCTATAAATGAACTTATTAACAGAATCGAAGCTGTCGGTATAACCCATTCCTCCATATGGGATGCAGGCAGAAAAATGATAAAGGGAATGATAAAAGAAAATCCTTCCTTCAGGTATCTTGCACAGCCCGATAAGCTTTATCCTCTCCGTGTTACTTCAGAAAAGGGTGAAAGCTTTACAATAGAGGAGTTATCGCAAAAATGCCTCGAAAACAATTCTGCCGTACTTATGGGAAACGGCGGCATGGGAAAAACAACGGCACTTTTACACACTGCGGTAACAAGAAACAGCAGATATTCACCTGTTGAGCCTGCCACTGTTTATATTTCTCTTTTTGACTATAACGGCAGCGGAGATAATTATATCAAAAACTCAATTCTTGAGCTTCTGCGCTTTGAAAAGGGCGTTTCGGGTATGGAAGATGCCCGTCACCGCCTTATCCGTGAGTTTAACAGCACCGTTAAAACAGCCGGGGGTGAAAGGCCGGCATACCTTCTGCTTATTGACGGCTTTAATGAGGCTTCGGGAAATACGGAAGGCCTTATGGGTGAAATTATTGAGCTTTCAAGGCTTAGGGGTGTAAGGCTTATTGTTTCAACAAGAAGTGCAATAGATACCCCGGATTTTGATGTGTATAAAATGGCTCCTCTTGAGCAGACAGATATACGCAAAAAGCTTGAAGAAGAGGGCCTTCTTTACCCTGAGGCTCCTGAAATCAGGGAGCTTATTTCCATACCGCTTATGCTTTCGGTTTTCTGTAATGCGGCACTGGACAGTGAAAGGCAGTTGAGCTGTAAAACAGTTAACGAGCTTTTGCAGGAGTATATAACGGGTCTTTGCCGGAAGGAAATCCGAAACCTTGAGGACGACTCACCTCAGAAATGGAGTGTGGAATCGGCGGTAAGGCTTGTGTTGCCCTATATCTGTGCCGAGCTTTCAAAAAAGAAGCATCTTCTCAGCGAAAAGGAACTTCTCAGGGTTGTTTCCGTGTGTTACAGACTTATATCAAAGGGGAGAATTGCAACACTTTTTCCTGAGTGGATAGGTCACAGCAAGGATATCAAAAACGGCTGCAGCAGTGCCGAGGAATGGTATTCTGTTGTTGTGGGAAGGATTCTTTGGCGAAAAATGGGTCTGCTTGTCAAAGAACAGGGCGGCTACAGAATCATGCACCAGAGAATTCAGGAATTTATGGCGGAGCCTTATAAAAAAATCAGCAAAAAGGTCAGAATACACAACGGTATTTCTGCTTTGGCGGTATTTGCCGTAACGGGTATGGTGCTGGCTGTATGGGCTCTGTTTATCCGTCCCGATGCTTATGATTCCGACCTGACACGGTCCTATTTCGGCGGCATTGTTGATTCCGTTTCACAGACGGGCAGAGAGATAGAACTGATGTATGACCTTCTTGCTGCCGATGAGGGCAACGGGCAATACAATGCAGAGCTTGAATCGCTTAACTCAATGTTGGAGCACCACCGCAATATGATTGCAAACGGTTTTTCCGGCAGCTACATAATGGCGCAGAGTATTTATGAAAAAATGAGAGAAACCGGTGATGTTGTTCCTTGGTCAATGAAAAAAATTGACGAGGATTCAGTGCAGAAGCTCTTTTCTCTAGGTGAGGAAGCCTGTGCTTCTTACGGCTTATATGCGGATATTCTCACATATCTTCGTCATAACGAAGAAGCAGAGAAAAAATACGGTGACATATTTCGTCAAAAGCTCAGGGAAAAACTTGATGCTGATGCGGCTTTAAGTGATGCCTTATACTTTACAGTTGCCTCACCACATATGGAGTCATTAACGGAAAAGGACACCGTTACCTACTCCTATTATATGGAAACCCTTTCGGATTATGGGGATCTGAGCAGCAGTGAGCCCGAAAATCCGGACAGCTCACAAATCGGCAGACTTGAAAAAGAAAGCCGCGAAAAGGGCAGTGAGCTCGAATCCCTGGAAATTTTTACAGTATACAGAAGGGAAAATCAATGAAAAGATTTTTTTGTTTTTTGTTAGCAATTATTACTGTGCTATGCTTCTGCTCCTGCTCACACGAGAAGGAGCAGAAGGTGCTGTCCCGAAAGCTTTGCCTAAAGGTTGAAGC
The DNA here is from genome assembly GCA_045537485.1 of Acutalibacteraceae bacterium. Taxonomy (GTDB): domain Bacteria; phylum Bacillota; class Clostridia; order Oscillospirales; family Acutalibacteraceae; genus UBA6857. Next base: position 5,020 of record JAZSPQ010000097.1, read on the forward strand.
TGCATGGAATCAGTATCTTGAGGCGCAGAACACCTTTTACGGCGCTGTAATATGGGGTTCACGGTATGTTATTGATTACTGCAGTGAACAGGGGCTTGATTCTTATAAAAATGCTGTTGCGGCTGTTTCCACGGTTGCTGATACTCTTGAGCAGCTCAGCCTTCCCGAGTGTGAGCTGACAAAGAGTGATTACGATGAAATACTTGCTTGCGGAGCAGATCTTTCCTTTATTTCTATGGAATATTCAGGCTTTTTATCAATTCTCGATGAAGAAATACTTATATGGCAGGATATTCAGCAGGATATGCTTGAAGCACCCTTCTGGAATTACGGAACCGAGTATCTGAAAAAATCTGCAGAATATAAAATACGTGAAGCAGAGCTTCTTGCAAATTGCCTGGTCAGCGCTACTAATGAAATTATGCTTGTTCTCGGAAAAGATGACTTCGGCAGTGCTTTAATTGAAAAATATCCTTTTATTATCAGAGAGAACACCGAGTTCTTACATAATATCGGGGATATCGATAAAAAGACTGATTCTTATCTGGATGAGCTTGAAAGCGTTTATTTTGAATCCGCTGAACTGAAAAGCATAAAAAGTGCAAATGCGGAGCTTTTAAACGATGCGGCAGTAAGCGGTGATTGGGAAAAGGTTTTTTCTCAGGCAATTATCTGGGATGACATTTATGCGGTTATAAATCTGCCTGAGTATAGTCTGACAGACATTTCTGTTTACGCATATGACGGCGAGAAAATAAGCATCTCGGCAGGTGAGGACTTATCGTCATTTTCGGTTGTTATATCCGCTGAATACGGCGATATACCAAAGAGGGCTTTTTCGGATTATATCCTTTCAATACCGGTAGATCGGGAGAAATACACCGTTAAAGGTGCCTTAGAGGGTGACGGTGCGTGTTATATAAGCTATTACGACGGTGCCATAGGCTTTGATGCCCTGTGGGAGGAAAGCGGAGCCGTGATAACGGTATACGATGATGTTTCCGTTTTGTGTCCGTTATGGTATGCGTACTATAAATTAACAAGATAGAAATTAATCATAATATTACAGACATCTGTAAGCTGTTAAAGGCTTGAGGATGTCTGTTTTTTTCTTTGGAAAGAGTTTGCAAAAATGCAGAAAACCTATGTGTATAATGAAGCCACAATAAAACACAGGAGGAAAAAACAATGTTTATTATCCCTATCAATTTCAAATGGAAGAACTACCCCCACTCACCCAAGGCAACAAAGTACAGCAAGATTCTCGGTATCCTGCTTTCAGGTGCTATGACCTTTGTCTATTCCTTTTTCTTCATCGGAATCTTAGGGTTTATCCTTGCAGAGTGCGGTGCTGATGAGGAAACTGCTTACGGCATCAGCTTTTTTGCGCTTCTTCCCTTACTTGTTCTCAGATATTTCTTCAAAAAGAAAATGGAAGCAAAAATCGAAGAAATCGCAAGAGCGGACGAACAGACGGCTTTTTTGGCGTTTTTCAATAATTAAATTTTCATATGATGAAAATGTTTGCAGCACTTATACAAGTAATTTCAAAAAAAGATGAATTATAAAATGTATGCGATGAGCGTTTGACATCATTCCAAGAAGCGACTGTGAACTATAAAATGTAATAGGGTGATGTTAATGGCAAAGGTAAAAGACTGTCCCGGATTTGAAAACTTTGGTTCAGATGTAAAGGCGGCAAGAGAGGCGTTAAAAATATCCCGAAGAGAATTGGCAGAGCAGGTTATAATCGACCCGCGTTACCTTGCCAACATTGAGCTGGAGCAGACGATTCCCAGTGTACCTGTGGTGTTACAGCTTATACGTATATGTAAGCTTCCGGTTGAGCAATATTTTAATCCGTCGCTCAATTCCGGAAACAGCGAAGAAAGAAGAAGAGTTAATCACAAGCTGCAGCTTTGTCACGAAAAGTACCTTCCCGTTGTGGAATCGGTGCTTGACGGCGTGTTAAAGCTGGAGGAAAAAGAATCAAAAAAATAAATCAGGCTTATTAGCCGGACGGAGGATTTTTTATGGCGGATAAATCAATGATCAGTGCTCAGATAGACAGTATTATAGAGCAGCGTAAGCTCAAAGCTGATGAGCTCAGAAAGAAAAGAGACGATATCAAAGAGATTAAAAATCTTATCAATTCGGGCGGAAATCTGCTTGCCAGAGCCAAAGCAATAAAGGATGAGGAGCTTCGTTCCGATTGCGAGAGCCTGCTGAGAAAAGCAACCTTTTCAATGGATATAAAAAAGGAGGTCGACTCTGTTCTCAAACGTCTTGACAGTGCAGTTGAAAGGTTTGAAAGAGACAGCCTTAACATTGCTACCGTCGGAAGAGCCCGTCAGGGTAAGAGTACCTTCCTTCAGGCTGTGGGCAATTTAGGTAATGACATTGTTCCGGCTTTTGATGCAGGTGACTGCACCGGTGCGGTGTCGGTTATCCGTAACGATCCCGCAATAGAGCCGGGTAAGGTTCGTGTTGATCTGTCCTTCCGTACCAGAGAGGAAATCCTCGATGTGGTACGCTCCTACATAGGATTCATATCTCCCGAATATCTTGAAAACAATACTATCGTATATGAGGATATAGGATATATATCAATTCCTGAGCTGGAAAACTGTATTGAAAAGGGTGATGCGGCAAAAACCATAAAGCTTGATCATCTTCGCAGAATAGTTGATGATTTCAACGGCTCCGGAGACAGCTGCTCCGAGCCTCTGACAAACCTTTGCGGTATAGCCTCAAAATCCCTGACAGATCCCGATGAAATCAGAAAGTATGTGGCTCAGAACAACGGCAGAGCCGCAGATGATCCCTACAGAGAGAACTATTACAGCTATCTCGCAGTTAAAAAAGCCGAAATTCACTGTCGGTTTGCCGATGATGTGGGTAAGCTTGTTCTTGTGGATACTATTGGCTTGGGCGACACACAGACAGGTATTGAGGAATCCATGCTTGATACCGTTGATAACCAGTGTGATGCTGCGATTGTTGTTACAAAGCCTGCTGCAGGTATCAGAGTGGAGGATGAAGAGCTTTATGAAATGCTCAGAAACCGATTTAAAGGCAGAGACACTTCAAAGTGGTTATTCTATCTTGCCAATGAGCAGAAGGGATATAATGAAAACGCTATAGTTACCTTTGTAAATCAGGTGAAGGAAAGGAATTTTGCCGTTGCAGGTTGCATCAAAGTGGACAGCAAGGATCAGGAAAGTGTGAGAAACGATTTTCTTGTGCCTATGCTGAATATTCTGCTCGGCAATATGGCACAGATAGATAACGAATATATTGCGGAAGTAAACAGAATCTGCGATGTATTCAGAAATAAAATCAAAGCTGCCGTAGACGCCTTCCCCGAACCTCGCAATCTTAACAGTCAGACTATGGTAGGTCTTCAGGTATCCCAGCTTGGTAAGGCATGCTATAACAGACTTACATCTAAGCTTGCAAATCAGGTTGACTACTGGTATGCACAGCGAAATAAGCCTAATGCGGTTCTTTGGAACAGAATCAAGGATATTCTTGACGGACTTGAAACCATCCTTCCCACAGCTGAGAATCTTCAGGGGGCTCTTGAGGAAAACGGCAGCCTTATCGGTGATTACATTTGGATGACTCCTCTTAACTATGTAAGAAACAAAATCACAGACCAGTTTATAGCCATTGATAAGCCGATGGAGGAGGAAACGCTTAATTTTAAAAATACAATAGTCGAAGAGCTTTACATATCTCTTAAAAATTTAGGCGCAGATGTAGGAACAGCCACCGTAGCCCGGAATGAGGAATCCGATGACCATGTTAAATGGCTTTGGAATGTTATTGATCCTCTTATCAGGGATAAGCCGAAATACAGTCAGATTCACAAGGCTTTTCAGTTCCTTAATCAGTTTGAGTTCAATGTAAGAGCTCAGCTTATTCAGGAGGTGCGTCATCAGCTTGGTATTATCAATCCTATGACACCGGAATTCTATATGAGACCAAACTACACCTTCTCAAAGCCCAATGCCGGTGAGTCAATAACCTTCTATCTTACATCACGCCTTGCAATCTTAGAGGACGGTCTGCGTCATTCTCTTTCAAAAATGAACAGACTTCCGAATCAGGCGTTCTACGCAGCGGCAGAGGAGTTTTACGACAGACTCACCTTCGCAAGTGACCTTGACAACAGCGTTTTTGTGGATATGTCCGAAATTTGGGGCGATTTCTTCACTGAATACAGCCAGCTTCTTTGGGCAGAGCAGGTTGACCGCTTTAAGGAAATGGATGAAATTATGAAGGAATATGCAAATTATCTCAATATGGTTTACTATAAGCTTTCTAATATGTCATAACGGGGAGGTAACAGGATATGACAGATATAAAGGTTTTAATGTTAGGCGGTAAGCGTTGCGGAAAGACAACTGTGCTTTCTTCAATGCACGGTGCTATAAATGTTGCTCTTGCGGGAACGGGGCTTTCAATAAATATTGATCCGGGTACTCAGAATGAGCTTAACAGAGCAAGAATGGCTATAATTGAAAAAATGAAGGAGTTTGAAAAGCCCCTCACAAGCTGTGAGGTTGACGATAATCCGAGCAGTGCGGCGAGAAGCTACTCCTTCAGCCTTAAGCGTGAGGTTAACGGCAAGAGCAAGGGTACGGGTATACCCTTTACAATTTATGACATTCCCGGTGAATGGCTTGTGAATGAAAATGCAGAAAAGGTCAGAAGTCTTATTAAGGAATGTCAGGTAATAATCATTGCCATAGATACACCCTATCTTTTTGCAAAAATGACGGATAAGGGCTACGGACAGTACCATGAGAGATACAATAAGCCTGTGGAAATTACAAACTTCTTTAAAAATACACTTTCTGCAGATGACCTGGTAGACAGAATGATTCTGTTTGTACCTATAAAATGTGAAAGATACTATCATCTGGACCGTTCCGAGCATTTAAAGGAATTCGGACGTCACTATATGAGTGAAGTTGCCAATGCTGTAAGTGCAGGATACAGAGACCTGTTATTCCATCTTCGTTCCTGCGATGAGCTTGTCAATCACTGCACTATTGCGATTACACCTATTCTTTCCGCCGGCGGAATTGACTTTATCAGCTTCCGTGAGGATGCCGAAACAGGAAAAATGGTTTCCTATTATCAGGCACCTGAATTTGTTGATGCGGCAGAGAGAGGTTATTGCCCTAAGTTCTGTGAGCAGCCTATGATTTATATGCTTGCATATCTTCTGACCCAGGCCAGCTCTTCGCAGCAGAAAACAAGTGGTCTGTACCAGTTCGGCAAAGCTCTTTCAGTAGGAATGAGCCAACAGCAGATGCAGGCAGCACTACACACACTCAGAGCAAAGATGAAGCGCAACAGCGGCATTACCGCTCAGGATGACGGCTATCTGTTTATTCAGAATCCGAAAAATCTCTAATATACTATAAAAGGCGATAGTTATGGAAATCTATTTATATTGTAATTATACTAATTCAAAATTGGGTTTCCACCTTACACACCTGAAAGGAAATAAATTAGAGCCGATTTCATTGTGTGGTTCTTGTAATAAGGGCGAGCAGGCAGTGGATCGGTTCTTTTCTTTTGACCGTTTTCATGTGTTATGGCAGGAAATTCAGCAGGATGAAAAGAATGTTTTTAATCCGGAACCGACTATGAGTCTTTTCGGTGTCAGAGGCATTCACGGAAAAATATCGGACAGAGACGGAATTATAAATATAGCGATTCTTTCTTCTGAATATGAGATGCACAGGCATGAACGTCTTGCGAGAGGTATTCTTTCTGAAATGCGAAGATTTTGCAGAGATATTTTTGCATATTTTGCAATCTCCGGAGAAAACGGATATGAGCTTAATGCAGAAGAATTTGTGAAATTTATAGGCTATTTTGAAAGAGTGGGAGGAACAGCAGAGGTTCCGTTTGTTATAGGCAACGGAATGAGCACCGCAAAGGATCTGTTGCGTATGGGTGTATATTCAGGCTCCCGTGAAGAGGCTGTTTCCGATTTTGGCCCTTCATGGCTTTGGTTTATAAAGCCAAAACAGCTTATAGGAGCTGAAGAATTCAGAAAAATATCGGGAGTTCGTCTTTATTGAGCTCCCGGAAAGCTGTTGCAAAAGGTTTATAACACACTGTGTATAATTAAGGCGTAAGATATGAGAAAGGGGTAAAACAATGGCAGTTGGAAAGATAAGCGTAAGGTTAGCAAAGCCGATTCCGAAGCAAAACAAACCCGTAAATAAAGAAATACCAAGTGAGGTAAAGCAGAGTGCGCCAGTAATACCTGCGCCACCCGTGATACCCGAGCCTCCTGTGATACCTGCACCGCCCGTGATACCCGAAGTCAGGGATGTGAATATTCAGCCGCTTTCCGGCGGGGTCGGAGCGGACAGCATCAGAGTGTGTGTTGCGGCTCCTACAGTAGCTCAGGCAAAGGATTTTGTATGCGGTCTTTATTACAATATGCTCAGCTTTCTTGAGAGCAGCGGCCTTTCTCTTTACACAAGGGACCGCACAACGCTGTCAATGCTTACCGAAACAAAGCAATATCTTGAATATGCTGTTTCTAAGCGCATCGGAACCGAGCTTAAATATAATCCTCAGCAATGGGATTCGGCTACATATGTTCTTACCGTTTCCAAAGCAGCTAATCAGAAGCTTTCAACGGATATGCATTTCAAATGCATCAGCTATTCCCAGTTAGGCTCTGCAAACGGTGGGGAAGCTCTCTTTGTTTTACTTAACTGTTCTCAGACGGATGCCTCTTATGAACCACTTTTCGCATCGCTGTCACAAAGACCCGTCAACTGGATTATAAGCGGCTTTGAAAAAGAAAAGATATATTATTGTGAAGAACCTGATTCACCGCCGCCGGCAAGACTGAGGGAAAATTTCAAGCAAAGAGTTTCTTTGACGGTTAAAAACGCAGACACGGTTTCCTTTGCCCAGGTTTACGGCGGACTTACGGTTGAAAGGAACGAAGGAGGGCTTCCCGTTTATACCACTATTGCGGCTTGCCGTGATTATCTGCCGATAAGCTGTGATATTGCTTTTGTCGGATTTATGCTTGATGTGAAAAAAAGGCAGAGCGCCGGCAATACGGGAGCATTATCGCTGATATCCGGTATGATTGAAGAAACAGTGTTCAGAAAGGGTGCTCCCGCTGCCTCATGGCGTGAGACATATATGAAACCGGAGGTGCAGGATAATGAACAATAACAGATATATAAAAAGCTTCGGATTGTCAGGCTTGTTTGCTCTTATCGGTTTCGGTATATGTATGCTTAATTTTGATATTACGGCAGATACTCCCGAGGGCTGTGTCCTCTGGACTGCAGAGCTTTTTGCAGTGTGTCTGACAATGGGCCTGATCGGAATGGAAGCAGAGCTTTTTCTCAGGAAAAAGAGATTTGTCGCTCTGGGCAGGAAAAACCCGGCGGTCAGCCTAATAAGCGCTGTGCTTATAGGCTGTGTCATAGGTGCGGCAGGTCAGGCAGTGTTTGGTCTTGATATCGAAAGCCAAAAGGTGAAAAGCGATGAAAAAATTAAAACCAAAGAGACCAATGTAGTGCTTCTTATGGATTATTCAGGCAGTATGGATTATTACATTGCTGATGAAACTGAGGTTACCTGTCAGCTCATTGACGGACTCGACAAAAATGTCAGCATGCAGATAGTCGCATTTTCTGATACGGTAGAGCCGAGAGCTGTATCCGATTTTTTGCCTCTGACCGATGCCAATAAGGATAATCTTAAGGATTTTGTGCGTAATATTGATATATGGCACGGCGGTACTAATTTTGACCTTCCCTTGGAGGTCGCCTTTAACACACTTTCGGACAATGAAAAAAAGGATTGCCGTTCAGTGGTGCTGATGCTTTCGGACTATGCACCGGGCGGATATACCTTTACAAATCAGAAGGGTCAGCAGATTAAGGATGAGGGCTTTGAAGTTTATTCCGTAAGAATTACCTATCAGGGCGGTGAAAATATTGATCCCAACGATCAGTTCGCTCAGTTTGTGGATAAGGATATTCCTATTGTAAAGGCGGCAGACGGCAGTATTGATACCGAAGAATTGCTTGGTGCTCTTACCGAATCGGTCAAAGGCACAAGAGAAAAAACGAAAACAAAAAATAAGCTCATACTCGGTGAGGAGCTTTTAACGGCTCAGAGTGATGCGGCTTTATGGAAAATAATTATAAGAGCAGTGTTCTTCAGCTTGTTTAGCATGGCGGCAGGCTATGTTTATTATGGCTTTGAAGACACTAAGAAGCTTCTGATAAATGCTGCTCCGGGCCTTTTGGCTGCAGTAATATCACTGATAAATCCGGTTTTAGCATTTGTTGTGCTGCTGCTTGTGGGATTGGGATCCTTTACAAGGTTTGAAATAACGGAGGAAAGACATAATGTTTGACAAAAAGAAAAAAATATGGATTTCAGACTGCAACTCTCCCGATTTAAAGAATATGTGCAGAGATCCTGAAAACAGCGATAAGCCTGAAGTCAGATTCTTGAAGGCAAGTGAAATGCTTTCAAAAATAAACAGCGGCGGAGATACCGCTCAGGCAGTGGCCGCTATGGAGACACTTGCCAAAGAGGGCTTTCCCGAAGCAATGTTTGCAACAGGTCAGATGTTTTATTACGGTTGGGGAGTACATAAGGACCGTAAGGTTGCCCTGCAGTGGTATAAAAAAGCGGCAGATGCTTCATACAGACCGGCTCAGCAGCTTCTTGCGGAAAATAAAAAGAGAAAAATTATCAGTCTGCTTTCGGCTGCTTTGGCGGTATTAGCCCTTTCGGGAATAATTTTTGCAGCGGTTTTCGGAATGTCACAAATACGATTGCCTGCAGTTGAGCGTATTATACATGTCCATGAGGATACAGAGCTTCAAGAGGTTATGACCGTTGACGAATTTACCTCACAGATACAAAGCATTATCGCCGAATATGATGATGCGCTTGTTATAAGCGGACAGGTCAGCACAAACCGTATTATGCTCAAGTTTGAGGGTAAAGAGCTTGATCTGAGAAGTTTTCCTGCAGATAAGGTAATAGTCCGTGAAAACAATGTGGTAATTATTCAGTTTGCGAATGAAAAAGAGGCTCAGGATTGTCTCGAAGCTCTTAAAAAGCAGGAAGGCATATTGTTTGCCGAGTTTGATGAATACAGCATTGCCTTCAGTGCAATAGATGAAAGATACTGTGATTTGCAGCCTGTTTACAGCACGGATATGACGAATGAATATATGTCCTGGGGCGTTGCCGATATGGGCCTTGATAAGCTCAGTGATTATGTAAATGCCAATTACAGTGATGAGGAAGTGGTTGTTGCTGTAATTGACAGCGGTGCTCTTGTTCACAGTGAAAATGCACACAGATATATTGATGGCTACAAAGTAGCTACCGGCGGAGATGTTATTCCCGATGAACACGGCTCTCATGTTGTCGGAACGGTGCTTGACGGCGCCGACTGCGATAATATTAAGGTGTGGAGTGTGGACTGTTATTTCTGGGGATACGATGAAAACGGTGAATTGATACACGGAACAAACATACTGACAATCTATAATGCTTATCAGTTAGCAATTCAGGCACAAGTGGATGTAATAAACTTCAGTCAGGGGTGGAAGGGGCACGTACAGCTTCTTCACGAGGCTGTTGACGAAGCTGTTGCGGCGGGTATAGTAGTAGTTCAAGCGGCGGGAAACAAAAGCTGTGATACAAATCAATGCACCTCTTGTCCCTCTGAAGCGACGGAGCATATTGTTGTGGGCTCCTACAATATAGACCATGAGTTTTCATGGTTTACAAATTACGGTGCAACAGTTGATGTTTGTGCCCCCGGTGAAGCTATATGGAGTTACGATGAAGAGGTTGACGGAGGTTATGAAATGCTGCAAGGCACATCAATGGCATCACCTCACATAGCTGCTCTTGCGGCACTGATAAAATGTATATATCCGGAGGCAACACCTGCTCAGGTGGAAATGTATATAAAGGATTATTGCAGAACCTTCACAAACAAAGATTATTTAACGGGCCTTTACGGAGCGGGAGCTCCCGATGCTACAGCATTTATTGAATCCTATTGATTTAATTGAGGAAGAGAGATCGGATGATGAGAAAAAATAAAAACAATATAAACATAAGCCGGGACATAAAGAAGATGTGGCACTGCAAATATTGCGGTAACAAGCAGCCCTTGGATGAAACAAAATGCAGAATCTGCGGCAGTGACCTTGTTATTTACGGTGCTGTGATTATAGAAAATGACAACAGTATCCCTATGCCTCGGCCCGAGCCTATACCGATACCCGAGCCTATACCGATACCTGAACCTATACCGATGCCTACACCTCAGCCCGAGCCTATACCGGCACCTGAACCTATACCGATGCCTATACCTCAGCCGAAAAAGGGCGGTACAGGCAAGAAAATTCTGATAAGCCTGATGTCAGTTCTTGTTATTGTGGCTGGTATTGCTGCGGCTGTTCTGATACCGGATATAATCGAAAATAACAATAGAGGAACAACATCATACTACTATTACTATCCGGGAAACACACAGAGCATCAGTCAGAGTGCCACTTATGGTACCAATCAGGGTGAGCTGCAGAAGGCATCCTTGCCTGATTTTAAGCTGTTTGCAGGTCTCTATGCTTTTAAAACCGACAGCGAATACAGCAACGGTAAATATACAGTTGAATATTCAGTTATTCCAAAATCTTATTTAGAGCAAATTGTAGATGAATATGTTGATCTGCTTACAGACTGTTACGGTTATGAAGAAACAGCCTTTTATGATTTTGCAGGTATTTATTGGGTCGGTTACAGATATACAGGTAAAGAAGATATCCCGATCATAGAAGATAATTTGGGTGAGTACAGCATAAGGCTTTGCATCTTCTCCGATAGTATTGAGATAACATTTGTTGAAGAAATAGATTTGGTTACTCCCGAATATGTCTATGAAGATTAATCAAGAAAAGGTGTGAATATTATGAAAAAGAAGATGTGGCACTGCAAGTATTGCGGTAACAAGCAGAGCCTTGAAATAACTAAATGCAGCAACTGCGGAACAGATTTAGTGGTTTACGGAGATATAATATTAGTTGATAACAAAAAAGAAGCTGAAGCTGTGAAGCCTGACAACGGCGGCATGAATAACGGCGGCTATGACGGTGGAATGAATAACTTTGGAAATAATGCAGGCGGTTATAACGACGATACGGTCGATGTCGGAAATAACGCAGGCGGCTATAGCGGCGATATGAACAATGGCGGCTATGACAGTGGAATGTATAGCGCAGGCAATAACGATTACGGTAATAACGGCGGCTTTAATGGCGGAATGAACCACGTCGGAAATAACTCAGGCGGCTATAACGGCGGATTTAACACAGGTATGAATCCTCCCGACGGTGGCGGCGGAAACAATGGCGATTCCGGCAAGAAGGGTCTTATAGCAATAATTGCAGTTTTGCTTGTTGCTGTGCTGTCGGTGGCAGCGGTTTTGGGAATTAATATGAACAAATCAAAGGATAATGAAGATGACTACACGAAAAGAACCTCTCAGACCACAACAACCAAACCCACAACAACTAAGCCTACAACAACTAAGCCTACAACCCAGCCTGTTGCAAAAGGACAGATACCCAATTTTGCTGCCTTTGCAGGTGACCATATAACCAATTATGAAAATAACATAAAGGTTGACGGAGAGAGTGTTTATTTTAGCGGTTATGAGATGGAAAAGGCATTGTGCGTATATGTTCTTTGGGAGTATCTCGAGCTTCTTATGGTTGACTATGATTTTAATTTCACCTCAGATGAAATGTTTTATGACGATGACGGAGATCTCGCTCTTGTAGGACAGTATATCGGAACGCTTGATGTTGAAGGGATTACATACACACTTGACGACGGTACGGTGTATAGGGGCGAAATAATACTCTTTGTTGACAATGATTACAGTGCTACTGAAAGTAGAATACTGATGTATTACGATGATTCATTTACTGTTTGTCCCACAGGTGAAAGGACTACTGTTGCCGTTTATGATCCGAATGCGGCAGTGCTTCCCGATTATGAAGAGTTCTCAGACGGCAGAGCGACAGTATATTACAGTGAGTACGATGCCGAAGAGGATATTTATACGTTCCAGTATGAGGTGAATGCTTCTGATTACGGTTCGGTACTCGATGAGTATGTTGACCTTATAGAGGATAATTACTCATACAGTGAAAATAACAGCTACGATGATCAGAGCTGGATCGGATTCGCCTATACCGGAACGGAAGATGTATCAGGCATAACAACAACCTTTACCGACGGAAGTGAGTTTTCCGGCAATGCAGTTACGATAGATGTAGATTATTATGAGGATTGTATTATTGTTGAAATATGCTATGTAGGCGATATTGAGCTTGTGCACCCCATATACATGTATGAAGGATAAAATAAAGGAGATTTAATTATGAATGCAAAAAAAGTTATAATGAAATATATAAGCCCGGGTTATAATAGCCTGATTATCAGTGTGGTAAGTCTTATCGGAATCCTTTTCGACCCCGGAATGGAAACAGGAATAAGCGCATTTGCGATAATGATAGCAGTTATATTCTTTATAAAATTTTTAGCTTTTGACATGATAAAATTGAGTCGGGCAAAAAAATCAGTAAAAGCCCTTATTGCGGAAGGCCTTTTAGAGCAGGCAGCTATGGAGCTTTCAGGTAATTATAAAAAGGTGTTTGGAAAAAATAAAGTTGTAATAACACAAAATTTTGTTTTCTCAAGGAAAGTGGGAACTGCGGTTAACTGCCGGAAGATTATCCTTATGTATAAAACATCCAATACGGTAAGATATTTGTTTATCCCGATTTTCAGAATGGAATCCCTGATCATAGGCACACCTGCCGTGTTCAGCAATGTATATCTGAAATACGGCAAAGATAAAGAGCAGATAATACCTCAGCTGGCAGATATACTCTTTAAATATAATCCGGATATGGCTGTGGGCTTCAGCAGGGAAAATTTAAAAGAATACAAAAAGGCGGCCAAAAACTATAAGCTCTGGCGAAAGGAAATGATAAAACAGGGGAAATAACGAAAACACAGACGACAGCTCTGTGCCTTCAGATAAAAATCCACTCAACCCGGCGGCACTAACCTTGCCGTCGGGTTTTCCTTTGACAGCCAAGGCCCTGCTCCTTAAAAATAAAAATTACTGTGATACAACAGACAAAAACATTTTTCTTGACTGACCTTGACAAATAATGTATAATAAAATTTAAAGATAAAACAATAGGAGGAGATCCCCATGGCATATTTAACCGATATCGAAATAGCACAGCAGTGCAAAATGCAGCACATCACAGAAATTGCAAAAAAGGCAGAGGTTGACCTTAAGTACATAGAACAGTACGGCAATTATAAGGCAAAGATCGACCTTTCTCTTTTAAACGATTCAAAGGATAAGAAGGACGGTAAGCTTGTTCTTGTAACTGCTATCACACCCACACCTGCAGGTGAGGGTAAAACCACCACCACAATCGGTCTTGCCGACGGTATGAGCCGTATCGGCAAGAAGGTTACCGTTGCTCTTCGTGAGCCTTCACTCGGCCCCGTATTCGGTGTAAAGGGCGGTGCAGCGGGCGGCGGCTATGCTCAGGTCGTACCTATGGAGGATATAAATCTCCACTTCACAGGTGACTTCCACGCTATCACAAGTGCCAACAATCTTCTTGCGGCTATGCTCGACAACCACATTCAGCAGGGCAACAGCCTCGGCATTGATGTGCGCAGAATCACATGGAAGCGCTGCCTTGATATGAACGACAGACAGCTCCGCTTCATTACAGACGGTCTCGGCGGCAGAATCAACGGTACACCCCGTGAGGACGGCTTTGATATTACTGTTGCAAGTGAAATTATGGCAGTACTTTGCCTCGCTTCTTCAATTACCGACCTTAAGGAAAGACTTTCACGCATCATCGTCGGCTATAACTATCAGAATGAGCCTGTAACCTGCGGAGAGCTTAAGGCAGCAGGTGCTATGACCGCACTTTTAAAGGATGCTCTCAAGCCTAATCTCGTACAGACTCTCGAAGGTACTCCTGCCTTTGTTCACGGCGGACCCTTTGCAAATATTGCTCACGGCTGTAACTCTGTTATCGCTACAAAGACTGCTCTTAAAATGGGCGACTATGCTATCACAGAGGCAGGCTTCGGTGCAGACCTCGGGGCAGAAAAGTTCCTCGACATCAAGTGCCGCATGGCAGGTCTTGTGCCTTCTGCAGTAGTAATGGTTGCTACAATCCGCGCGCTCAAGATGCACGGCGGTCTCGCAAAAACTCAGCTCGGCGAAGAAAACCTTGAGGCTCTCGAAAAGGGTATTCCTAACCTTCTCCGTCACGTTTCAAATATCAAAAATGTATACAAGCTTCCCTGTGTTGTTGCAGTTAACCGTTTCCCCACCGATACAGATAAGGAAATCGAATTCGTTATCGCAAAGTGCAAGGAGCTTGGCGTAAACGTATGCCTTTCAACCGTATGGGCAGAAGGCGGTAAGGGCGGCGAAGAGCTTGCAAGAGAGGTTTGCCGTCTTTGCGAAGAAGAGGATAACTCAGACTTCACCTTCTCCTACGATGCAGAGGACACAATCGAAAATAAAATCAAAGCTATCGTAACAAAGGTTTACGGCGGTGATGATGTTGCAATTCTTCCTTCAGCCAAGAAGCAGATTGAAAAGCTCGTAGAAATGGGCTGTGACAAG
>JAZSPQ010000109.1:0-23455 GCA_045537485.1 Acutalibacteraceae bacterium
GTCTTTTTCATAGTTAACACTCCTCACGTGAATTTTTCACTTTACTTTGACATTTTATCATTATTTTTTGCTAAAGTCAATAAAAATTCTATTTACATTTCGCATTTGTTGTGCTATAATATAAAAAATCTTAAGAAAAGGAAGTAAATTTATGCAAAATGAAAACGGTCTCAAAAAACAATACGGTCTTCTGATGGCAATATGTATGGTTGTCGGTACAGTTGTCGGTTCAGGCGTATTCTTTAAAGCACAGGCAATTCTTGAAAAAACAAACGGCGATATGCCCCTCGGTATCGTCGCATGGATCATCGGCGGCGTAGTTATGATATTCTGCGTTCTCGCTTTCTGCGTTATGGCTCAGCAGTACGAAAAGGTTAACGGCCTTGTTGACTATGCTGAAGCTACAATCGGCGGCAAGTATGCATATTTCATGGGCTGGTTCGCTACATTCATCTACACACCCGCAATGACATCGGTTCTTGCATGGCTTACAGCAAGATACTTCCTCACCTTCCTTGTTTCGGTTAACCCCGACTTCCAACTCGCAGGTGACCCCGTAACAGGCTCCGAAACCTTCCTTCTTGCAGCATTTATTCTTATTTTCGTATTCGCAGTAAACACTCTTTCTTCAAAGCTCGCAGGTAAGCTTCAGATCAGTGCAACCTTCATCAAGCTTATCCCTCTTCTTCTTATGGCTGTTGTAGGAACAATTTACGGCGTTACACACAACATCGGTAACGAGCCCGTATCAATCCTTGCTTCTAACTTTGCAACCAGCGCAGGCGACATTTCACCTCTCTTCGGTGCAGTTGTTGCTACCGCTTTCGCTTACGAAGGATGGATTCTTGCTACATCAATCAACTCAGAAATCAAGAACTCAAAGAAAAATCTTCCCATCGCTCTCGTATTAGGCGGCGTTATCATCATCGCTATCTATCTTCTCTACTACGTCGGTGTTGCAGGCGGTGCATCAGTTGATACGCTCAGAAACGAGGGTACTGCTCCCGCATTCGTTACAGTTTTCGGTAACGTTATCGGTAACATTCTTAACCTCTTCGTTGCAGTTTCCTGCCTCGGTACTCTTAACGGTCTTCTTATCGGTTGTATCCGCGGTATGTACTCAATTTCAGTACGCAACATGGGTCCCAAGAAGAAGCTTATGCAGCAGATCGACCCCGCTTCAGGTATGCCCTCAAATTCATGCATCATCGGTCTCGTTGTTGTTGCAGCATGGCTCGTATACTTCTATGGTGCAAACCTTGCTCCCACACTTTGGTTCGGCAAGTTCAGCTTTGACTCATCAGAGCTTCCCATCATCACAATTTATGCTCTTTACATTCCCATGTTTATCCAGTTTATGAGAAAGGAAAAGAGACTTCCCGTAGTAAAGAGAATTGTATTACCCTTATTGGGTATCATCGGCTCTGCATTCATGGTTGTTGCAGCTATTTACTCACACGGCTACGTTCCTTATATGGATGCAAAGGCAAACGGCGAGTTCAGCTGTCCCGTTCTCTTCTACCTCATCGTGTTTGCTGTAATTATGGCAATCGGCATGCTTCTTATGAAGCCCGGCAAAGCATCTAAAAAGACAAAATAAGAATTTCAGTTGTAGTTAAACACTTACCTAAAAGATAAACAAAAACAGATGCATTCAGTTGACGTGTCAACCTGCTGATGCATCTGTTTTTTGTGTTATTAAGCCTTATGTAATCGGACCGTTCAGTCCGAAGCTGACTGATAAGGCTTTATCAATTTTATACATATCCGCTTTATCAAGGTTTCCCATACGTTCCTTCAGTCGCGTTTTGTCGAGAGTCCTCACCTGCTCAAGAAGCACTACTGAATCTTTTGATAAACCACATTCATGGGCATTAACTTTTATGTGAGTGGGCAGACTGGTTTTAAATTGCCGACTTGTTATCGCAGCGGCTATAACCGTCGGGCTGAACTTATTACCCACGTCGTTCTGAACAATTAAAACAGGTCTGATTCCGCCTTGCTCTGAACCTATAACGGGGCTCAGATCTGCATAATATATCTCACCTCGTTTGATTGTCATAATTCTCCTCCCCTATCATTTTTTCATCAATAGTTTTAACACTATATATAGCTTTTAAACAGAGGGAGCAATATTTATTTTATGTAATATACCTTATTTCTGTGACAAAAAAACGCACACCGTTATGATGTGCGTGATGATGTGAGTGTCCTCTATATTTAACTCTGATAAATAAATGAGATTTTCGTTTCTGAGTTTGTTATCTCCATTATTCTGTTTTCATTGCAGTTAATTTTGTAAGTATACTCTGTGCCTGCGTTTTCAAGGGAAAGTGTCGTTTCCCCTTCTTCGGACACCTGCGCCGAGTCTCGGCTGAGGAGCCTCACCGCACTGAACAGCTCAACAACAGGAGAAGCTGACGGAGATCGCTCTATATCAACCTCCAGATCTGCATAGACCGCAGAGCATCCACATTCACTGTAAACAATTCTTAATCCTGAAATTTCCGACGGATAAGAAAACTCAAAAAACATACTATTATCATTTTCAAAAACATATCTTCCGCAGAACGAATTGTCCGAGTCGGTTATCTCCACCTCGCTCTCAAAGCTTTCCACCGTGAACGGTACACTTTTTTCAGCGCAACCGTTTAAAGAGATAACAAAAGCAAACAACAAAGCTAAAAGGGAAAATCTTTTCATCTTGCCTCCGAAAGAGGGCTTTTATTTTTCAAAATATTTGAAAACAGACTTAAACTCATCAATAATATCGCCGGGCAGCATTCCTGTTTTTGAGGTTCTCTGAGCTACAACATCGGCTGTATATCCATGTATATATACCGCAGCCACCGCAGCATCTCTGAGACTGAAGCGCTGAACGGCAAGGCCGCCGATAAGTCCGGCAAGAACATCGCCGCTTCCGCCTTTTGAAAGCCCGGTATTTCCCGTTGAGTTAAGGTACACTCCCTTTGAACCCGGCTCAGCTACAACAGTGTTTGCGCTCTTAAGTACAGTATAAACTCCGTACCTTTGAGAGAAATTGCGTGCAAAGGACACGGTATCTGACAAAATAAGCTGAACATCCTCACCGATAAGTCGGGACATCTCTTTCGGATGCGGCGTAAATATGAGTTTACTCTTTGCCCCCTGCAAAATGTTTATGTCAGCGGCAACTATATTTATGCCATCTGCGTCAATTATAACAGGCACCTCAGAATTTTCTATGAGCCATTTGACAACCGCTTTAGTATCTTCGTTTACACCCAGACCGCAGCCTACAACCACAGCATCGTATTTTTTCATATTCTGAGAAAGCTCCTCAATGCACTCCTCACAAAGAGTGCCTTCGCTGTTTTCTTTAAGCGGCAAAAGTATTGCTTCCGTGAGCTTTGAGGATATGGGAATGTATGCGCTCTCGGGGAAAGCGGCAGTCACGAGTCCCGCCCCGCTTCTTAAGGCTGCTTTGGTGCACAGCACTGCCGCACCCGGCATCTTTTTGCTGCCGCAAAGGCAAAGAACATGTCCGAAATTACCTTTATTGGCTGTAGTGACACGGGTGGGGAAAAGCGCCTTGATCTTACTTTTATCATATGTGTAAACGGTGTCACCTGCAACGCTGTAGCTCTCTTCGGGTATGCCGATATTTGCAATGATTATATCACCGCAGCACTCACAGGCAGGATGTATAATATGTGCAGGCTTCAAAGCAGATATAGCTATTGTATAATCGGCTCTGAAACAACCGCTGTCACAAAATCCGCTGTCACAGTATACGCCGCTGGGCAAATCAACAGAAAATTTAACGCCGCCAGCGGAATTCATTTCTCTGAACAGCAGCTTCATCTCGTCACTTATGTTACCGTAAAAGCTGAAGCCGAAAACCGCATCAACAATTATGTCTGCATTCTTTATGGTTTGAATTGCTTTTGATTTATCCGCATCAAACCATATTGTCGGAACAGATAAATCAAGAATAAGCTTATACATATATGTTGCCTCTGCACTGCTCGGATATCCGGAGGCAAGAAGTACACAAACGTTATAACCGTTTTCTGCAAATTTTCTTGCAATAACAAAACCGTCACCGCCGTTGTTACCTTTGCCGCAAACAACAATGATTTTTTTGCCGGTTATATTATCTCTATCCAGAACAGCTCTCATATTCCTTGCACATGCCGCTCCTGCGTTTTCCATCATACGCTGATATGAAAGTCCAAACTTAGCCGTGTACTGTTCAACAAGCTTCATTTCCTCTGAGTTTAAAACACGCAAGCAAATACCACCTTTACAGTATATTTATATAATATTATATCAAAACGCAACAAAAAATACAATTAAAAATATAAAAGAGCGAGGAAATACTTTTTCCTCACTCCTTTGGAATACATATTGAACAGGCCTCATAGCCCTCTAATATAATTTCGTCATAGGATAATTCTATTTTTGATTTTGAAAGATAATGACAATCGGATACATGATATTTCTTACCGCTTTCCGTAACATAATACACATTACCGGAGGTTTCGCCTTCATCAACTTTTATATTGCTGTCACTTTCACCCGATGAAATCTTTTCCGTATAAGAGTCTTCATTTGTTAAAATCTCGCCGACCTCAACTATCGGTGACTCTTCCCCGGATATATTTCCGTGGTGAGCAGCAGCATCTCCGCCGGTAATATCACTATCCTCGATTGCATCGCTTTCATCGGTAGCTTCGGCTGCACTGTATTTATATACAACAACAGCGGGACGCTCTGCAAGCTCGGCAATTTTTCTCTCAATACTTACTGCATATACAACCAGCAATGAAAGAAGAACGGCAAAAAGTGATACAAGAGCAGATTTTCTGATTTTCCTTCTTCTGTCTACTCTATCAAGAAAAACCTGAACGTTACTTTCCACTTCTACGTCATCCTTTCGACAAATTTCGACTTTCCTTGATTTTACAATACAGAAATAAAAAAGGCAAGTGTTTTTGAAAAAAAGCGGAACTAACAGCTGAAAAAGATTCAGTTAAAGCTTTTAACCCAAGTTACCAAAGAGCCATGGTGTGTATTTTCCCGTACCGTACCTAACATATAGTCTGTTACCGGACCGTTTCGTCTCATTTTTTCAAGAATTACCGCTTGAAGCTCCTCTACAGACATATCTTCATATCGTTTGTTCAAGTCTATGATAATTTTTTCAGATTCCTTTTCTTCCTTGGCTTTTTCAGGTTCCGACTTATAAAGTTGTGCAACAACATCTGCGGGCTCCGCCGCCTCCGGCTCTTCAACAACCTTTACGGGTTCGGGAGTTTTCTCTATTTCTACCGTTTTAATCGGCGCAAAGCTTTCACTGCAAAGCTCTGCCGGAATCCAGATTTCACCAAAATTTGCCGTTGCACGAACCTTAATGCGTCCATCGTTTACACATACTCGTTCTCCCGTTAATGCACCGACATATTCTTTGGAATCTCCGCAGGCAAGGTTCATATTAATATCGATATCACCGTTGTTGACTGTTATAATTACAGACTTGCCCTCAAGGGTTCTCGCATATGCATAATGAGTAGTCTGCAGCTCCAATTCCTTGTAATCACCGTAACAAAGAGCCGGTGTATTCTGACGTATCTTGCCAAGTGTGGCAATAAGTTTTGTATAAGGATTTGTTTTTACAGCATCTCTGAAATTCTCATAATTTAATGCAGGTCTTAATGAGTCATCGGAGAAGCGTTCTTTTCTTCCTTCAATACCAAACTCAGAGCCGTAATAGACTGACGGAATTCCCGGTAAAGTATAAAGCATCACATGTACAGGTACGAAATGAGCTTTATTGCAGAGCTTTGTATAGATGCGCTCCACATCGTGGTTATCCACGAAAGCATAAAGCTTCAAAAGGTCCTCTACCATATCGCTGACATACTTGATTGTATGTGCAACCTCAAAATAGTTATGGTCGTTATGAGCGGAATATAAGGCTTTGTGAAGCATATAGTTTGTTACGGAATGCAGTGTGCCGTCATTCGCCCAACGCGAGTAATTGCCGTGGATAACTTCACCCATAAGCCAAAAGTCAGGCTTCACTTCGTTCGCCACCTGACGAAGCGCCTTCATATAGTTAAAGTCCATAACATCCGCCGCATCAAGACGGATTCCGTCGATATCAAACTCCCTTACCCAGAAACTGATCACATCACAGATATAGTCTCTGACTGCAGGGTTGTGCTGATTTAATTTTGCAAGAAGGTCATAGCCTCCCCAGTTTTCATAAGAGAAACCGTCACCGAAGGAGTTATTCCCCCAAAAATTCACATTACAGTACCAGTCCTTGTACTGCGAGCTTTCTCTGTTTTTCTTTATATCCTGAAAAGCAAAGAAATCTCTGCCCGTATGATTAAATACACCGTCCAAAATCACTCGGATTCCCTGTTTGTGACATTCTGACACAAAGTTCGTCAGGTCTTCGTTTATACCGAGTCTGCTGTCTAATTTTTTATAATCCGTCGTTTCGTAGCCGTGACCGACAGATTCAAAAAGCGGTCCGATATATATTGCATTACAACCAATTTCTTTGATGTGAGAAATCCACGGCAGCAGCCTATTCAGCCGATGCACGGGCTCTCCATAAGAATTCTGTTTTGGAGCTCCGGTCATCCCCAGCGGATAAATATGATAAAATACAGCCTCATCATACCATGCCATATTCTTTTCCTCCTGATTTAACACAAAATATATATGTACTGTTTTTAAGAGCTTCAATTAACTGCTTCTGCTAAGTAAATTGGAAGTTGACGTTTTGATAAACAGAATATCTATGCTTTTCTTGCCACTACGATAGGCTGATAAAATCCCGTTTCGTCTGAAAACAACCACTCCACTTTATTACAACCATAAGCAAGCAACAATTTTGTCATTTCATCTCGCTTGGTAGCCCTATATTCACACTCGAATTTACTTACTTGCAGTGTATCTTCATCATCAACAATATACTGTGTGAGTTTATAATTTTCATCATTCCATACCCAAGTTTGGAATGATACTCTTTGTCCTTTATTTGTTTTATGAATATATGGTGGCGAGTAAGGTGGCTTATCTATGAGCAGAGCATCATAATCCCGAATACTGGCAACAAACATACCGCCATCCTTAATCTGATTTACGATGCTTTTGATGGCGGATGCCAAATCATTACCGGTAAGCATATGGGGCAAGGCATTATCCATAGCAATAATAATATCAAACTGTTCTGCAAAAGTTTTTGATAAGGCACAGAAATCTGCATTTTCAAAATGGATATTGACATTGGCTTTGGATGCTCTTGTTTTTGCTTCGGCTATTTCGCCGTCACTTATATCAGAAGCGGTTACATTGTAACCAAGGCAGGCAAGCCCGATAGCTTGTGTTCCAATTCCACAGGCACAATCAAGAACGTGTGCTGTATTATCAAACCCGCTATTTTTAAAGATTTTGTTTAAAATAGTTGCTTGTTCGTGAGTCGTAGATTGCCAATCGAGGAACAGTTTATCATAATGTGATGCTAAATTATTATAAAAAGTTTGTGTTATATTCATGCAAACACCCCCGTCAAATTCTTATTTGGCGAACATATCATATCATATCATATATATTATAAAATTACAATCGGGTGCGGGTATAGAAAAAAATCAAGGCGAAGCCTTGCATGTAATCCGCCGCAGACGGAATGTAATCACAACGAAGTTGTGGATGTAATCATTTCGAAGAAAGGTATGTAATCAATCCGAAGGTAGAATGCACCAAGGTGATGCCATACGCCTACGGCGATTGCATACCAATCCTTCGGATTGGATAAAAAAACCGACAAGTCGAAACTTGTCGGTTTTTTTGGCCCGCCCAGAGGGATTCGAACCCCCGTTCTTCAGAATCGGAATCTGCTGCGTTATCCAGCTGCGCCATGAGCGGTTATAAATATAGGCGACGGAAATCCGCCGCCATTTTCTCTTACTCGGCTAAGGCTCTCTCAAGCCAGATTTTGCCGATATCCATTGCGCTGTAAAGGCCCTTCTTTTCCGTCTTCTGTGCAATCCTGTCGTGGGGTCTTACATTGGGGTCGGTATTTATAAGCTGAACGGACACCCTGTCGGCAACTTGCAGTCCGTTAAGATCCTTTGTGGAAAGAATCTGATATACAACAACAAACTTGTCGCTCATATTTCCGTAATAAATTGTATTGCCTTTTCTGACAAGTGGTTTTTCTTTATATGTCAGAAATTCGTTTTTCTTCTTAGCTGCCATTTTGAACCTCCTGATTAGTCGTTAAGATAGTTCTTCACAAGCTCCTGCAAAAGCTCGTCTCTGTCTATCTTTCTGATTAAACTGCGAGCATTGTTATGAGTTGTGATATATGTCGGATCCTCCGAGAGAATATAGCCAACAATTTGATTAATAGGATTATATCCTTTTTCAACAAGCGCCCTATATACTTTAGACAGAGTTTCTCTCATCTCATCAGGGGAGCCTGTTTCGAGCTTAAACTGTATGGTCTTATCTATCATAGAATGACCCTCCTATCAAGTTTACTGAAATTTCTTCAAGGTATATTATATCTTATTTTTCATGATAAAACAATGGTATTTTCAATTTTTTTATTAAGTTTTTATTACAAATTTCTTGTTTTTTTTTAATTGTAACTGCTGTTTTCGACATCTTTTTTATATATCGATACTTCTGTCCCCATTATTCTTATACAGTTTATTTTATAAACCAAAGAAACGTTACCCATAATTACTGTGAGGTGAGAAAAAAATGATAAACAGCATTGTGAGAGGTGCAATTATCTATGTGGTTATAATTATGGCTGTGCGACTTATGGGAAAAAGACAGATCGGCGAACTGCAGCCTTCGGAGCTTGTTATTACTATTCTTCTTTCCGAGGTTGCCGCCATGCCGCTGCAAAGCAACTCTGTTCCTCTTTTTGCTTGCTTAAGCCTCATTTTTCTTTTAGCATCCTTTGAGGTAATATCTTCGGATCTGAGTGTAAAATTTCCTTTTATCCGGAGGCTGATTCAGGGCAATTCTGTATTGGTCATCAAGAACGGCACTATAATACAGAAACACCTGAAGCTTATCCGCTACAGTGTTGATGACCTGGTGGAGTCATTACGTCTTAAGGATGTTTTTGATATTCAGTCTGTAGACTTTGCCTATGTTGAAACCAACGGAGCAGTCAGTATTAAGCTGAAAAAAGATTATAGACCTCCGACGAAAAAGGACAATGAGTCGCAGGACGGCGTTCTTTCCTGTCTTGTAATCAGCGACGGAAAAATACTCGACCGCGAATTTCAATACTGCAATATGACCAAAGAGAAAATGGAGAAAATTCTTGAGAAAAATAAGCTCAGGGCAGAAGATGTCCTGCTTATGACAGCAAACAGCATCGGTGATTTTTATATTGTGAGAAAGCAGGCGAAAAGAAAATGAAAAGATTGATTGTTTCTATAAGTATTCTGTGCTTATCTGTAATTTTGTGCTTATTCAGCTATAATTACCTTGAAAACAAAACCAAACAGTTGGATTCATACCTTTCAGACTGTTATTCACTTATTGAAAAGGAGAAGCTTGAGCAAGCAGAAAGCAAGCTTCGCACTTCTTCAGCTTTCTGGGAAGAAAACAAACGGAATTTCAACATTCTGATCGACGGCAGCTTTTGCGAAACAGTGGAAAACAATCTTGATGCCCTTTCTTTTTGTTTTGCCGAAAAGGAATATACTGAAGCTAAAAGTATAATTAACGAATGCAGAAACACTTTAAAACAAATTATGGAAGGAGAAAAGCTTTCATCGGAAACAGTGCTGTAAACAGCAAATAACAAGCAGGGCAGCTTTTCTTAATGCTGCCCCGATTTTTATATTAAAATATATATTTAAGAAAATCCTTATTTCTCGCCGCAATTTCACGAAGCGAATAAAAATATTCGTGAGCATATCGGTTTTTTACCGCCTCTAAGCCGTATGCTTCAATACCTAATTTTTCAGCTATAAAGAGAGCTCTGTATAAATGAAATTTCTGGGTAATTATTATTACTTTCACATTCCCGTAGCTGTTTTTGAAATTTTCCATACTTTCGCCTGTCGAAAAGCCGATATTATCCTCAATCAATCGACTCTTGTCAATACCGTTATCAATAAAAAAATTATACATCACACCGACCTCATTGTATTCGGGTCCGCTGTTATCCCCCGAAACTATAAGCTTCATATCCGTGTTTTTATTCATAAGCTCAAGGGCTCTGACAAGTCTGTCGTAAAGCATATCCGAAGGACGTCCGTCACTTTTAATTCCGCAGCCCAGCACAACAGCATAATCGACATCCTGCAGATGCACTGCGGTATCCACAGGTACGCACTTTTCATCCTGTGAAAATACAACATAAAAGTTAACGGTCAGTATGTATGCGCCCATAAGACAAGCAGAAGCAATCAATATTAATAATGTCCTCTTTATTCTTTTTGACGTTTTGATTTTCATTTTTTCACCTTCTTTTTTTACTTCGATTGAATTATAAAATCAAAATAAAACAATATCAAGAAGTTTTTACAAAACGTAAGAATATCTTAAGAAAAGGGTACGATGTGATCATCATACCCTTTTCTTACACTCAAAGCACACCCAACCGCCTTCGGTATGGCGTGCTGTTATTTCAAAGCCGTATTTATCGAAAGCATCAATAACATCCTGCTCCCGTGTATCGATTATACCTGAGGTTATAAATACAGAGCCTTCGTTCATAAAATCTGCAACGTCTTTGCAGAACATTATTATAACATCGGCAACGATATTTGCAACAACAACATCATATTTACCGCTGACTTTATCGGTAAGATTACCCTGAAGAATTGTATACTCCGGCTCCTTGAAGCCGTTTGCTTCACCGTTTTCTATTGCGGTTTTAACTGCCAGCGCATCAATATCAACACCGACAGCCTGCTTAGCACCTAAAAGCAATGATGCAACGGAAAGAATACCGCTTCCGCAACCGATATCAAGAACCGTTGTACCCTCATCTATGTATTTTTCAAGGGTTTCAAGACAGAGTCTGGTTGTTTCGTGGGTACCGGTGCCAAAGGCAAGTCCCGGCTCGATATTCAGCACCTTTCTGTCTCCGGGATCAAATTCATCTTCCCATGTGGGTCTTATAAGGAGCTTTTCACCCACGGGAATAGGGTGAAAATACTGCTTCCAGTTATTTTCCCAATCCTCGTTTTTGCAGGTATTCAGCTCAATTTCATTGACTATTCCCTCAGCGGAATATCTTTCTCTCAAAAAGGCTACTGCCTCCTGCGGATTTTCCTGAGGTGCGATATAGACGTGAACTGTAGCCTTGCTTCTGTCCTTTTCAAGAAGCTCCTCGTCAATCAGATCAATATGAGCAATCTCCCAGGCTTCTTTTTCAAGCTCACTGTAATCTTCTATATATATTCCGTAAGGAACAACCATTGATGCTATATCGCCTGCTTTATCAACATTTTCAGCGTCAACAATAATTTTTACTTCGGTCCATTCGCTCATTTTAATTCTCCTTTTTTAATATAATAGCACTTAATGCTTCCATATTTACTTTTTGTCCTTGCATTTTTTCACCGAATACCGCCATGGAATTATGCCATTCATCGGGAAGGTAATAATCTATTTCGTGCTCATTACGGTTGATAATAACTAAAATTGAGTCTTTTCTTCCTTTTCTGACAAAGGCTAAGCAGCCCAGCATTTCGGATAAAGTGTAATACTCCCCTTCTTTAAGGCAGTCACAGCTACCTCTCATCTTACCGAGAGCTCTGTAATGCTCCAAAAGCTCTTTGTTTTCCTTGCCCCAGGGGTAGCAAAAACGGTTAAAGGGGTCTTTATAGCCTTCCATTCCTGCTTCATCGCCATAATAAATGCAAGGAACACCGGGAAGTGTAAACTGTATTACTGATGCAAGCTTCAAAAGCTTTATTCCTTTTTTGTACTCTGATTCGGTAAGGTGCTTTTTGCTCTGCCAGCTTCTGTCGCGGTATTCACAGCTTTCGCCTGCAAGCTGAGTTATAGCACGCATTGTGTCATGAGTACCTATATGATTCATAAGCACATCAATACAGCACTTGGGATAGTTTTCGGTTATGGTTAGTATCTTATCGGAAAAGCCCTCAACCCTTCCGCTTCTGATAAAGCCGATAATCGCCTCGGCAAAGGGATAATTCATAACAGAATCGAGCTGTTTACCCGAAAAATACCTTCTTCGCTCTCCGTAGCTGAATTTGTTTGACGCATCCTCCCACACTTCACCCAAAACAAGAGCATCTGATTTTTCAGCCTTGACGGACTTTCTGAATTCATCAAGGAATATATCGGGAAGCTCATCTGCAACATCGAGACGCCAACCTCTCGCACCGAGCCTGAGCCATTTTTTAGCTATTCCCTTTTCGCCGGTGATATAGTTAATGAAATCAGGAGAATCCTCGTTTACCTCAGGCAAAATGCTTATCCCCCACCAGGAATGATATTCATCCGGATATTTGATAAATTTATACCATTTATAAAATTCTGACTTTTCAGATTGATAGGCACCAAGACTTGTATATCTTCCGTATTTGTTAAAGTATACACTGTCGTCACCTGTGTGACTGAAAACGCCGTCAAGAACAATCGATATACCAAGCTTTCGGGCGCTTTTGCAGAGGCTTTCAAAATCTTCTTCAGTTCCGAGCAGAGGGTCTATCTTTTCATAGTTTGCCGTGTCGTACCTGTGATTGCTCTGAGCTTCAAAAATAGGATTAAGATATATACATGTTACACCTAAATCCTTGATATAGGGCAATTTTTCTTCTATGCCCTTAAGGTCGCCCTGAAAATAGTCATTGTTGAGAACCTTGCCTTCACTTGTAGGCTTCCAGTAGGGTTCGTTTTCTCTGTCTGTGCGCAAAATTCTTCCTTCCGGGATATCAGTCTTTTTCTGACCCGAGAAATTAAATCTGTCGGGAAAAATCTGATAGAACACTCCGCCCTTCAGCCAATCGGGAGTGACAAAATTCCTGTCGTAAACCGAGAGCTGCCAATCAAGAGTACCCATAGAAAGACTGCCCAGACAGTCACCGTTATGACGTATTGTCATTGTACCCCAGGGGGTATCGTATCTGAAGTGATAGAAATAAATATCAGGCTCTGAAACAGTGTATCCCAATGCCCACCACTCCTCATTTTCGCCCTCCATTGAAAGCCAGCTGAAGCTGTGGTACTTGTATTCTCCCTTATCGCTTCTGATAACAAGGTAAACTGCAGAGCACTGTAAATTTCTTGGTAAAACAACCTTGAAAACAATATTTTCGCCCTGCTTAACAGCTCCGTATTTACTTTTATGCAACTCGTTTCGGGAGTTGTAGGGTATGTAATCCATAGTACACCTCTGTGTAATTATTGAAAAGTTATTTGCATATATTTTTATAAAATGATTTTTGATTGGTGGCTTGTTTATGTTTGTTATATCCGTTAAGTCAGATAAGCTGAAAAAATATGGAGTTTTCGCCTTGGTATTTCTGATCGCCGTTATAGGCGGAATAGTTTATGTTTCCAAACAGGAGGTTGTTCCTGCAAGCACTGTTGCCGGAGCAAATATGAAGGCATCAACAAGTGATGAGCGTGTATCCTTCTTTTCTCAATTCGGTTGGCAGATTGACGAAGAGCCCGTTGAGGTTAAAGAGGTTGTTATTCCGCCTGAATTTGATGAAGTATACACACAGTATAACGAAATTCAAAAGAAGCAGGGACTCGACCTTGAGCCCTATAAAGGCGTCAGAGTAAAATCCTGGTCCTATGAAATCAAAAACTATCCCGGTTATGAAAACTCCGACGGTGCAATACGAGGAAATATTCTTGTATATAACGGTATCGTTATCGGCGGAGACATTTCAAACATTGAGCTTAACGGATTTATGCATACTTTTTTTATTCCGTCGGAAGAATCCACTGACTTATTGACTCAAGCAGGTTAATATCTACTATGGCACGCATATAGAGTCCGTCAGGTCTGTATTCTTCAAGCTCAACGGCTCCCTCATTTCTGATTCTCGCCGCTATAGCACCGGCAGAGAACGGTATGAGAAGGTCAGCTTTTCTTCTTGTGGGAGGGAGCTCATGCATAACAGCTTCAACAAGCTCATCAAAGCCCTTCTTTTGCAGAGCTGAAATCATAACTGTCTTTCCGAAGGTATGCATAGAATAAATATCGCCCACAAGATCACATTTATTCATTACGGAAATAATCGGCTTATCCTCACAGCCAAGCTCATTGAGAAGCTTTTTAGTAACCTCAAGATGCTCCGATGCGTGTTCATCAGACGCATCGCACACATTAAGAATAACCGTGGCGTGGCTTGCTTCCTCAAGAGTTGATTTGAAGGCTTCAACAAGCTTATGAGGTAAACGCCTGATAAGACCTACGGTATCAACAAGCATAACCTGTCTGCCGTCGGGAAGATTGAGCGCTCTTGCCGTAGGGTCAAGAGTTGCAAACAGCTTATTCTGTGCAAGCACACCCGCATCAGTAAGTGCATTCATAAGAGTTGACTTGCCTGCATTGGTGTAGCCCACAATGGCGACTGTCTGTACACCGTCCTTTTCACGGCGTTTATGCATCTGATTACGCCTTTTTTCAAGCTCTTTGAGTTCTTCCTCAAGCTTCTGAACACGTCTTCTTATATGTCTTTTATCACTCTCGAGCTTCGTTTCACCAGGACCTCTTGTACCGATACCGCCGCCGAGTCTTGAAAGTGCGGTACCCTGACCTGCGAGCCTCGGGAGCTGATATTTAAGCTGTGCAAGCTCAACCTGAAGCTTACCCTCGGAAGTTCTTGCTCTCATAGCAAAGATATCAAGTATAAGCATTGTGCGGTCTATAACACGTATCTTAGTGAGAGTTTCAAGATTTCTCTGCTGAGAAGGTGAAAGCTCACTGTCAAAGATGAGAAGATCAACTTCGTTACTCTGACAAAATGCTATAATTTCCGCAAGCTTTCCAACTCCCACAAAGGTTGCCTTTTCGGGAGCTTCTTTTTTTTGTATAACCTTACCCACAACGTCCGCACCTGCAGTGTGTGCAAGCTCCTCAAGCTCATCTATCGATACCTCAGCATCAAATTCTCCTGTATCAACGCTGATGAGTAAAGCTTTTTCTGTTTTTATTTCGTTATCGTACATAAATGCGCTCCCTGAATTATATGCTCGTTTTTATAAAACAATAAGATTCTTTTCACATTTTGTGAGATTGATGCAGCCTTCCTCTGTCACAAGAGCCATATCTTCAATTCTGACACCGAATTTACCGGGAAGATATATACCCGGTTCAACGGTTACGATATGTCCCTCGGTTAATATTTCTGTGCTTGAAGGATTAAGTGAGGGTTTTTCGTGTATTTCAACACCTACACCGTGACCGAGTCCGTGGCCGAAAAAGTCACCGTAGCCTGCATTTTTTATAACATCTCTGGAAACGGCATCAACTTCTCTGCAAGGTACGCCTGCCTTGATTTTTTCAAGACCTGCTTTCTGTGCTTTAAGCACCGTTTCATAAACCTCCGCCTGATTTGACGACACCTCACCGACAGCTACTGTTCTTGTCATATCTGAATGATAGAAACCAACCACAGCACCGTAGTCCATAGTGATAAAATCGCCCTTTTCAATTTTCTTGTCTCCCGGTACGCCGTGAGGAAGTGAGCTGTTTTTACCGCTGACAGCTATAGTTTCAAAGGATAACGCATCAGCACCGTTTTTCAGCATAAAATATTCAAGTTCAAGAGCAATTTCCTTTTCGGTTTTCCCCACAGTAATAAAGCCTAAAATATGGTCAAAGGCTTTTTCGGCTATCCGCTGAGCTTTAGTTATCAAATCAACCTCTTGCTGATTTTTTGTTACTCTTATTTCATTTATTGCTTTATCAAGCTCTCCGCTGCAGGAAACATGTATGCCGGGAAAAATATCTTTGATTTCCCTATACCTTGCCACCGATACTCTGTCGCTTTCAAGCTTTATTTCGCTGATTTCCAATCTGTCAATAAGAGTCGGAAGGTCAAGCTTCATAGATTTAAGCAGCAGGATTTCATCGCAGCCTCTTATCTTATTCTGAGCAGCTTCAATATATCTGCTGTCTGTCAAAAAGAAGGACTTATCCTTTGTAACAACAAGGTAGCCGTTTGATGAATGAAAGGATGTGAAATATGAGATATTCTCCTCGCTCATAATTAGCGCTGCAGCATTGCTGTCCTTAAAGAAAGCTTTGAGTTTATTCAGCATTATTATTTCCCGCCTTTAAAATATTATAAATGACAAAAATCGCCCGAAAAAACTGCGGGCGATTTTTAGTTAATTACTTAAATTTGCGCTTACGAGCAGCTTCTGACTTCTTCTTTCTGGCTACTGAAGGCTTTTCGTAATGTTCTCTTTTACGAACTTCCTGAATAATGCCATCACGTGAAGTCTGTCTCTTAAAACGTCTGAGAGCACTGTCAAGTGACTCATTCTCTTTTACTTTTACCTGACTCATTTATATTTCCCTCCCTTACCTGTTAGCAGGGGTTATTTCCATTCAAGGATACGCAAATTATTATACAGTAATAATTTTATCTTGTCAATAGAAATTTTTTAATATTATGCCCTGTTTTTATCTTTTTTGAGCCTTTAATATTATTTTGCAACTATATTAACAAGTCTGCCTTTAACATAAAGCTCTTTAATAATTGTTTTTCCTGCAATTTCTTCAGCAATTTTTTCGTCTGCCTTTGCCATAGCTATTGCATCTGCCGATTCAATCTCAGCAGGTACATTGAGCTTTGCTCTTACCTTACCGTTAATCTGAACAACGATTTCGATTGTTTTGTCAACACACTTGGCTTCATCGTATGTAGGCCACTGAGTTGCAGCAAGCATACCGTCTGCAAATACTGCTTCGTTGATTTCCTCAGTTACGTGAGGAGCAAAGGGATTAACGAGAAGAAGAAGGGCTTTAAGCTCAGCCTTATTGATTGAGCCCTTTGTATAAATTGCATTGAGAAGTGTCATAAGAGCGGCAATGGCAGTGTTATATTTGAGAGCCTCAATATCCTCACTTACCTTCTTGATTGTCTTATGGAATGAGGATGAAAGCTCTGCTGAGAATTCATCGCCATCGGTAAGAATTTCCTGAAGGTTCCAGATTCTGTCTACAAATCTCTTACAACCCTTTACTGAGCTTTCTGACCAGGGTGCAGCCTGCTCGTAGTCGCCCATAAACAGTACATAAGTACGAA
Source organism: Acutalibacteraceae bacterium (assembly GCA_045537485.1). Lineage (GTDB taxonomy): Bacteria > Bacillota > Clostridia > Oscillospirales > Acutalibacteraceae > UBA6857. The sequence goes on from JAZSPQ010000109.1 coordinate 17,280, forward strand.
GTACGTCAGCGCCGAAAGCATCAACAACCTCGTTGGGGTCAATAACATTACCGCGTGACTTACTCATCTTAACACCGTCAGGACCGAGAATAAGACCCTGAGCAGTTCTCTTTGCATAAGGCTCTTCACAGGGTACTGCGCCGATGTCATAAAGGAATTTATGCCAGAAACGAGAATAGATAAGGTGACGTGTTACATGCTCCATACCGCCGTTGTACCAGTCAACGGGCATCCAGTACTTAAGCTTTTCCATATTTGCAAGCTCATTATCGTTATGAGGATCGATATAACGAAGGAAGTACCATGATGAGCCTGCCCACTGAGGCATTGTGTCGGTTTCTCTCTTAGCTGCGCCGCCACACTTGGGACAGGTGCAGTTTACGAACTCGTCAATCTTTGCAAGGGGGCTTTCGCCGTCCTGACCGGGCTCAAAGTTTTCAACCTTGGGAAGCTTGAGCGGAAGCTCTGAATAAGGCACTGCAACCATACCGCACTTTTCACAGTGTACGATGGGAATGGGCTCGCCCCAATAACGCTGACGGTTGAATGCCCAGTCCTTCATCTTATACTGAACACCTTTTTCGCCTATACCCTGCTTTTCAAGCTCTTCAAGTACTCTTGCGATTGAGCTTTTCTTATCCTTATATCCGTTGAGATAGTCGGAGTTGACCATTTCACCGTCACCGGTATAAGCTTCAACAGAAATGTCTCCACCCTTGATAACCTCAATAATATCAATGCCGAACTTCTTTGCGAAGTCATAGTCACGCTGGTCGTGTGCGGGTACAGCCATAATTGCGCCTGTACCGTAGCCCATCATAACATAGTCGGAAATGAAGATGGGAATTTCCTTGCCGTTAACGGGGTTGATTGCAACAAATCCGTCAAGCTTAACGCCTGTCTTATCCTTCACGAGCTGAGTACGCTCAAACTCTGTCTTCTTTGAGCATTCTGTTCTGTAAGCCTCAACATCGGCAAAGTTTACAATCATATCCTTATACTTGTCAAGCATGGGATGCTCGGGTGCCATAACCATAAAGGTTACACCGAAAAGTGTGTCGGGACGTGTTGTGTAAATTCTGAGAGTTTCCTCTGTATTCTTAACGTTGAAGTTTACGAAAGCACCTGTTGACTTGCCAATCCAGTTTTCCTGCTGAAGCTTTACGTTGGGAAGATAGTCAACATCCTTAAGGCCGTCAAGAAGCTTATCGGCGTACTCGGTTATGCGAAGATACCATACGTCCTTGGATTTCTGTACGATGTCGCTGTGGCAGATGTCACACTTACCTCCCTGGGAGTCCTCATTTGAAAGAACAACCTTACATGAGGGGCAGTAGTTAACGAGAGTCTTGTCTCTGAAAGCAAGTCCGTTTTCGAACATCTTAAGGAAAATCCACTGTGTCCACTTGTAGTAGCCTTCTTCGGCTGTGTCAACAACTCTGTTCCAGTCGAAGGAGAAGCCGACTCTCTTGAGCTGAGTAGTGAACTTTGCAATATTTGTATCGGTAACCTGTCTGGGATGGATTCCGTTTTTGATTGCATAGTTTTCGGTGGGAAGACCGTAAGCGTCAAAGCCGATGGGGAAAAGTACATTGTAGCCTTCCATTCTGCGCTTACGTGAAACAACCTCAAGACCTGAATAAGCCTTGATGTGACCTACGTGCATACCTGCACCGCTGGGATAAGGGAATTCTACAAGAGCATAAAACTTTTTCTTGTCGCAGTTATCCTGAGCGTTGAAGACGCCTGACTGCTCCCATTTATCCTGCCATTTCTGTTCTGATTTTTTAAAATCGTAATACAAATTTATCACTCCGTTATATAAAAATCTTAAATTATAAACCTATTAATCTTCCGTTACAATATCGGAAATATCAACCTCTTTTGCATCCTGCCATAGCCTTTCGAGGTTATAATATTCTCTTGTTTCACCGGTAAAGACATGAACAAGAATACTGTTGTAGTCAAGAAGAATCCAACCGGTTGCCTTGCCCTCGATATGGTAAGGCTCAACACCCTTCTCTTTCATTTCGAATTCAACCTCATCTGCAAGTGCCTTGACATGAGTGTTTGAAGTACCCGAAAGGATGATAAAATAATCAGCAACAATAGAATGCTCTGTTATTTCAATGGCTCTGATATCCTTAGCCTTTTTGTTGTCAAGAATCTTAACTATTTCTCTTACTTTTTCAAGCTCTGTCATATTTATCCCTCTCTTTCAATTATCAGTTCGTTATAGTATTCCACACTGTCGGTATGAATAAGCTTTTCTTTTTTTGAAAGGCTTTTGAAAGAATACTTAAGTGCGTATAAAGCCGCTTCGTCGAGACCTTTATTCATTGAAAGGTCACGCATAACGTCAGCGTCTTCGTAATCTCTTTCGGCGGAAATGTAATCGGCTATATAAACAACCTTTTCAAGCAGACTCATACCTGCTCTGCCCGTTGTATGATATCTTACCGCATTGAGAATATCTGTATCGGTTATCCCCTTTTCACAGCGAAGATAACACTCACCTGCCATAGCATGCCACAGCTTTTTATTCTCTTTTTCGGTATGGCTTAAAATTATACCACCTTTTTCCATTATTTGCAACTGTTCTGCTTCACTTGCATTTTTCATTATATCGTGAACAAGACCTGCAAAATATGCTTTATCAGGGTCTGCCCCGTATTTATCCGCAAGAACGAGAGCACTGTCAGCAACGTTGAGCGAATGGATATATCTTTTTTCAACCAAACGCTCTTTTAAAAGCTTTTTCCACTGTGAATATTTATCGGTATAGATATTATTTTCCATTATATATTCTCTGACCTCATTTCCGAGAAAAGAGTCTGTATTCTCCCTTGCTTTGATTTTTTCTCTTACATCTGTTGAAGAACAGACAAAAGCATCAACGGGAGAAATAATGATTTCATTCTCCTTCAGCTTCAAAACATCTTTTGCATAAATCAAAAGGTCTTCACCGGAAATTTCTTTTTCTCTTGTTGCAACACATAAGGTAACATTTTTAAGTATTTCCTCAAATCTATACCATTTATGGAAGCTAAGAAGCATATCCGAGCCTATGATGAGAAACAAGCTATCATCAGGATATATTTTTCTGAGCTCAGACACTGTATCAACCGTAAAGCTTTTCCCCTCACGTCTTAATTCAATGTCACTTATTTCGAAGCAGTCACCTGAAAATGCAAGAGTACACATTTCAAGACGTGTATTGTTGTCTGCAAGGTCGGGGCTTTCCTTATGGGGCGGAGTACCCGCAGGGATAATAATTATTTTATCGAGCTCAGCCGCACCGAGCATAGTCTCGGCAAGTCTGATATGACCTTTGTGAGGAGGATTAAATGAACCTCCGTATATTCCGATGCGCATTATTTTCTTCCCTTTGTTGCTTTACCCGTAAAACGAAATTTCTTGCTTTCTTTCTTTTCGGCAAGAGCCTTTTCTCTCTTAAGCTTTGCCGCTTTCTTGATGTTCTTTGCCTTCTGAGCCGCTTTTTCCTTAAGCTCGGGGCTTTCTCTGTAAAGAACAATAACACCGCCGATAACCTGAATAACCTCAGCTCCTGTTGCCTTCGCAAGCTCGTCTGCAGTTTCTCTCGGGGTTATGGGTGAGGATTCAAGAAGAACCTTTACCTTTATAAGCTCTCTTGCTCTGAGAGCATCGTCTGTCTGCTTGATAAGTGCATCGGACATACCGCCTTTACCTACCTGAAAAAGAGGCTCAAGGTGGTTTGCCTGAGCTCTCCATTGCGCTCTTTCTTTACCTGTCATTTAAAAATCTCCTGATATAATTTATTTAGATAATAATTTTTCTAAGTTTTTCAGTGCGTTTCCTCTGTGGCTTATTGCATCCTTTTCTTCAGCCGAAAGCTCTGCAAAGCTTTTATCTCCCACCATAAATAATGGGTCATAGCCGAAGCCGTTATTGCCTCTGTATTCATAGCCGATTTTGCCTTCGCATGCTCCCTCAGCGGTTATTTCACTGCCATCGGGAAAAGAAACACAGATTGCACATACGAAACGGGCAGTTCTCTTTTCGTCAGGCACATCCTTAAGATTAAAGAGAAGCTTTTCATTGTTTCCCTTATCGTCACCGTGTTCACCACTGTATCTTGCAGAAAACACGCCCGGCTCACCGCCTAAAGCATCGACGCAAAGTCCGCTGTCATCGGCTATGCAGGGAAGTCCGCTTTCCTTACAGCCGCTTTCAGCCTTAATTCTTGCATTTTCGAGGAAGGTACTGCCGTTTTCCTCTGCTTCGGTAAGCGTAAAGCCCAAATCCGTATCTGTTACAACCTCATAGCCCATCGGTTCGAGAATTCTTGCCATTTCACCGAGCTTATGCTTATTGTGTGTTGCAATAAGAATTTTCATTCCTTATTCCTCCTCAACAGTTGAGGTATCTTCAAAGAGAGCCTTTGCAAACACTGCAGGCTTGAAGGGCTGAAGGTCATCAATCTGCTCACCGACACCGATGAACTTAACGGGAAGCTTGAGTTCATTCTTGATAGCAAGAACAACACCGCCTCTTGCAGTACCGTCAAGCTTTGTAAGCGCAATACCGGTAAGCTCAGCAACATTCATAAACTCCTTTGCCTGACTTACCGCATTCTGACCGGTTGTAGCATCAAGTACGAGAAGAATTTCACGGTCAGCGTAAGGAAGCTGTTTTTCAACAACTCTATATATCTTTGCAAGCTCATCCATAAGATTTTTCTTATTGTGAAGTCTGCCTGCAGTGTCACAGATGATGATGTCACAGTCTCTTGCAACACCTGCACTGATTGTATCGTAAACAACTGCTGCGGGGTCTGCACCCTCCTTATGCTTTACAATATCAACACCTGCTCTGTCCGCCCATACCTCAAGCTGCTCAATAGCCGCAGCTCTGAAGGTATCAGCCGCACCGAGAATAACCTTCTTGCCTTCCTTTTTATACATAGCGGCAAGCTTGCCTATTGTAGTAGTTTTACCTACACCGTTTACACCGATTACAAGAATAATTGAAGGAATTGTGATAAGACCCATATCCTCGCCGCCGTCAATCATATCAGCAACGATGTCTGCAATTATCATTTTTGCGTGCTTGGGGTTGCGTACCTCGTTACGGTCTACTCTTTTACGAAGCTCCTCAACAATATCAACCGCTGTTTTCATACCTACGTCACCCATAATGAGTGCTTCTTCAAGGTCTTCGTATAAATCATCTGTAATCTCTTCATAGGCTCCGAGTACGTCTTCAATTCTGCCCGTCATGCCTTCACGGGTTTTCTTGAGTCCGAAGCCGAATTTTTTAAATATACCCATATCAGTTATATCTCCTTATTGTGTTATTCCCAACTTTTTAGCCAGCTCTGCAGTCTTAAGTTCAAGAAGCTTTGACACACCCTGCTCCTGCATAGTGATGCCGTAGAGCATATCAGCTTCTTCCATTGTGCCGCGTCTGTGTGTGATGAGAATAAACTGTGTATTGTCTGTCATTCTGCGTACATACTGAGCGTATCTTTGTACGTTAACGTCGTCAAGAGCAGCTTCAACCTCGTCAAAAATACAGAAGGGGGCGGGATTTACCTTCATAATTGCAAAGAGAAGTGCAATTGCAGAAAGTCCCTTTTCACCGCCTGAAAGAGAATCAAGTCGCTTGACATTCTTTCCGGGAGGCTGAAGCTTGATGTCAATATTGCTCTCAAGTACATCGGCGGGATTTTCAAGTATAAGCTCTGCTTTACCGCCGCCAAAAAGCTCGCGGAAGGTTTCGTTGAAGTTATCGTTTATCTTAACAAACTGCTCACGGAACTGATGACTCATCTTATAGGTAAGCTCCTCAATGAGACGGATAAGCTCCTTTTTGCTTTTTTCAACGTCTGAAACCTGAGCTGACATAAACTCATAGCGTTCGCTTACTTCCTTATACTCTTCAATAGCTCCCACGTTAACCGATCCGAGTGCTCTGATTGAATTCTTGATTTCATGAAGTCTTCTCTGTGCACCCTTCGGGTCCTCAGGCTTTTCGCCTATTGCCTCAGCTTCACGTTTTGTAAGCTGGTACTCCTCATAGAGCTTATTGACCGTATCATCGTACTCTTTGAGCATTGTTTCCTTACGTTCCTCAAGTCTTGCTTTTTCACCGCTGATTTTTTCTCTTTCTGAAGTCTTGCTTCTTTCTTCATT
>JAZSPQ010000089.1:0-6849 GCA_045537485.1 Acutalibacteraceae bacterium
AGTTTTTGATGACAATACACGCTTCCGTGAAATTGAAACGGGCTCACTTGAGGACTGTATGACTGCAAGGCTTTCAAATGCAGACGAAACCTTTGACGACCTTACCGAAAGCTTCACCGGTGCATTTAACCGTAAGCACAGCGACGAGGGCTTCTTCCACAATGCAATCAGCCATACCATTTTCGTACCTGAGGGCGAAAGAAAAGTACAGTACGCCGTTATTTCAAAGGGCGAAACACAGTACAGAAGCGAAGAAGAGTACGAAATAATATATAATGAAAAGAAAAAGACCGCTATAGACCTGAAGGTTAATCCCTCAGGTGAGAGGTATAAGCTTTCTAATCAGCTTCTTGCGGCGGCTCTTATGACTAATGTGGTTTATCCCATTTATAAGCACGGTGAATATATCATCCACCACACACCCGGTAAGCGTTGGGACTGCCTTTACACCTGGGATTCAGGCTTTATAGGTCTCGGTATGAATGAAATTGCACCGAAGTTTGCCGAATATATTATTGATACATATCTGAGCGACGAGGATAACAAGGACTACGCCTTCCTTCATCACGGCTCGCCCGTACCTGTGCAGATTTATCAGCTTTATGAAATGCTGCAGAAGGCTCAGAGCAAGGAGCACCTTCTCTCATATTATCCGAGAGCAAGGCTTTATTATCTCTATCTTGCAGGTAAGATAAGAAACTCAACAACTGCACGCTTCAAGTCGGGCATTCTCACAACCTACGATTATTTCTATTCCACAAGCGGTATGGACGATTACCCGGCTCAGGTGGCCATGATGAAGCAAAACCTTCGCGATAAGGCTTCTCCCGTTATCACAACAGGTCAGGTTATCCGCTTCGGCAAGCTACTTTCAATTATGGCTGATAAGCTCGGCAAAGCTGAGGACGTAAAGGGATACAAGGCTGACTGTGAAAGGCTCACCAAGGCGCTCAACAAGTACTCATGGGATGAGGAAAGCGGATATTACAGCTACGTGCTTCACGATGAAAAGGGAGAGCCTACTGTAAAATTTACAACCGCTGACGGAGAAAACCTTAACAAGGGTCTTGACGGTATTTATCCCATTATCGCAGGCGTATGCGACGAAAATCAGAAAAATAAAATCATCGCACACATCACAGACGAAAATGAAATGCATACTCCCTTCGGCATCAGTGCCGTTGACAAAAGTGCATCATACTATATGGTAAACGGCTATTGGAACGGTAATATCTGGTTCCCCCATCAATGGTTTATATGGAAGAGTATGCTCGACTGCGGCAGAGCTGACATCGCAAAGGATATTGCTCACCTTGCCCTCAATATATGGAAGCGTGAGGTTGAAAGCACCTATTATACCTTTGAAATGGTCAACACCGTAACAGGTCTCGGAGGCTGGTTCCACAACTTCGGCGGACTTTCAACTCCCCTTATTATGTGGCTCAAGGCTTATTATACTCCCGGTACGGTAAACGTAGGCTTTGACACATGGCTCGAAAAGGTACTCTTCAATGAGGATAAAACAGAAGCAGATATTGAGTTTACATACCACGGAGAAAATGAAAGGTTCATCCTTCTTGCAGTTATGAAAGAGGGCGAAGAATATATCTGCACTCTCGACGGTGAAGAAATTGAAGCTCAATGGGATAAGGGTGCAGTGACGGTGGAGATTAACGGAGCGGTTAATACTGAATACATATTAAAAATCAGAAAAAAATAAGTTTTTTTGTGACCTGCCATACATTTTTTCTGTCTTTATAAGTGAAGTCTTAAAAGTCAAAAAAGGAGATGAAAATATGGATGACGGCCAGATAATTGAGCTATATTTAGCAAAGAATGAATCAGCTGTAACAGAAACCGAAATAAAATACGGTGCCGCTTGTCACGGTATTGCCTATCGCATTCTCAGAAGCCGAGAGGACAGTGAGGAGTGTGTGCTTGACAGTTATCTCAGCTTATGGAATTCAATTCCGCCGATAATACCGAAAAACCTTTTTGCTTATCTTGCAAGGTTAGTTCGCAACATTTCACTGAACAGATATGAAAAACGCAGAGCGAAAAAGAGGGGCAGCGGTGAAAAGGAGCTTGTTTTAGATGAGCTTTCATTCTGTATTCCCGACAGTATGAAGAATGAAACAAGCATTGAAGCACTTGAGCTTGCAGAAATCATCAATAGCTTTCTTCACTCTCTCGAGGAGGAAAAGGCAACAATATTTATGCAGAGATATTGGTATCTTTGCTCAATAAAAGAGATCGCCGCACAGAACAAGCTCAGCCAAAGCAATGTTAAAATGACACTTTTAAGACTTCGTCAAACTCTGAAAGAATATTTAGCCAAGGAGGGCATCGAAGTATGAAAAGTAATGATATTTTAAACGCAATAGGTTTTGTTGATGAAGGCTTAGTTGAAAAAGCACTTCCGAAGCAGAAAAAGAAAAGTGTAAAAGTAAAAATAACCAAAGCAGTTGCGGCGGTGCTGGCAGTAATTCTGGTGCTGAATGTGATTGCACGCATCATAACATCACCGGATCCTCTTCCCGGCATATATCCGCAATACAACGAAAAATCACCCTTTACCCTTTATATATCACCTCTTACTATCGCAAATCCCGAATACCCCGTTATGGCTAAATTCGGAGACACGGATTATTATGAAAACCGCCGTGAGCATTACGGTCAGTATGAAGGCTACGCCGAGGGTCTTGACGGCTTTTTCAAAAAGTCAACCCAGGAAATTCTTACAGACAGAAAGGGCGAAAATCGAGTTTACTCCCCCGTCAGCCTTTATCTGGCTCTTGGTATGCTTGCCGAAACCACCGACGGTAATTCAAGAAAGCAGATACTCGACCTTTTAGGCTATGACAGTGTTGAAGAACTCAGAACTCAGGCTCATGCGGTATGGAATCTCAATTTCTGTGATGACGGCTTATCAAAAAGTCTTATTGCATCATCTATGTGGCTCGACAACGACCTTACATATAATGAAGATACGCTGAAAAACCTTGCAGATAACTATTATTCATCATCATTCTCAGGTGAAATGGGCAATGAGGAATATAACGAGACTCTGAGAGATTGGTTAAATCATAACACAGGCAATCTGCTTACCGATTATACCGACAGCTCAAAATTTGACCCCGAAACGGTGTTGGGGCTTTTTGCAACCGTATATTTTGAAGCGCAGTGGGCAACCCGCTTTTCGGAAGAACACAACACCATTGAGGTGTTTCACGCTCAGCAGGGTGATATTGAGCACGAGTTTATGAATAAATCCTATCTGGACAGATATTATTGGGCAGAAAATTTCTCTGCCGTAAGCTTAGGTTTCGAGCAAAGCGGCTCAATGTGGTTTTTCCTGCCCGATGAAAACGTAAGCGTTAATGAAGTTTTAAAGAATGAAGAAATATTCAATATAATTTCCGAGCCTTATGAATATGAAAACAGAAAATATACAAAAATCAATTTTTCCGTGCCCAAGTTTGATGTAAGCTCAGGCACAGACCTTATCGAAGATATCAAAGCACTCGGTGTTACAGATGTTTTTGATATTAGAAAAGCGGATTTTTCGATATTGAGCGGTAAAAACAACGAGATTTACCTTAGCCGAGCCAATCAGAATTCAAGAGTTAAGATTGACGAAACGGGTTGTGTGGCGGCATCATATACGGAGCTTATGCCCAAAGCCGGTTCAGGACCGCCGGAAGAAGATGAAGTCAACTTCACCCTCGACAGACCCTTTATATTTGTAATAAAGGGCTATTCAGGAATGCCTTTATTTATAGGAGTTGTTGAAAAGCCCTGAAATAAAACTCAAAACCAAGGAGAACAAATATGTACGAAAACATTAAGCCCTTAAAGGTGAATATTATTTCGGATATTCACTACTACTCAAAGGAAACAGGCATCAGCGGTAAAGCCTTTGAAAAAGAAAATGCAAAAACCCCAAACGACCTTATCAACTGCGAAGAAATACTCTCTGCTCTTATGGATCAGCTCGCCGCAGACGAAAGTGAAATAGTACTCGTTTCGGGCGACGTTACCACAAATGCCGAAAAAGAGGCTCATGAAGGAGTTATAAAGCTCCTGCGTTCGCTTAAAGAAAAGGGAAAAAGGGTTTATGTTATCACTGCAACCCACGATTTTCACGGCGACGGTATGACACGCAGATACAACGGTGATGAATTAGTCCGTGTACCCAGTACAATCAGAGAAGATCTTTATGATATGTACCGTGAGTTCGGCCCTGATGAAGCTATTTCGATTCACCGTGACAGTATGTCTTATGTTGTTCAGCTTTGCGACGGCTACCGTCTTTTCGCTCTCAATGACGACAGAAACCACAAGGGTGCAAGCGGCTTTTCCGACGACTGCTTCGAGTGGATAACTGAACAGATAGAGGACGCTCAGGAAAAGGGTCAGTTTATCATACCTATGACTCACCATCCCATGCTTTCTCCCTCCCCCTTCTATAAAATTATAGGCGGCGGCAACATTATGGGCGAGGCTGACAGAAGAATTGATGAATTCACCGAAATGGGTCTGAATTTCATGTTCACGGGTCACACCCACATGCAGGATATTTCCTATAAATACACCGATAAGGGCAGGATTTTTTATGACATCACAACCGCTGCCGCTATCGGTTACCCCGCAACCTTCCGTCAGGTTACATTCTTACCTGCCGAGGGTAAAATTGACGTTAAGAGTGCTGACGTAATTTGTGATATCGGCGGCAGACCTCTCAAGGAGCACCTTGAGGATAAATTTTTCGGTATGATACGCCGTGTAATTGCCGCCGCAGGTAATGATATACCCGAATTTGCAAAAATGGCAACCGCATTCAGCGTCAAGGAAAAGCTTATTTACAAAATCGGCTGGCTAATCAAGCCCTTTGCAAAAATACTCGGCAAGCTTAAAATCGGTACAATCGCAAAGCTTGTCAAGAAAGAAAGCGGTCTTAAAAAGAAAGACTACGCTCACATCAAGGATAAAAAGGTTGTGGACTTCATCGTGTCACTTGTCCGTAACCTTTACGGTGGCGACAGTCCCTACTCACCCGACACGGCAGAGTATAAAATCACAATGGGTGTACTTGCGGTTATCGACAGTCTCTTAAAGCTTTTCGGTGTGAAAATCGGCAAGCTCGTCAAGGGTGCAGAATCGGTACAGAGCCTTGTTGAGCCTCTGCTTTATAACCCGGGCATCTGTGATGAAAAGGCGGTGCTTAACCTTTACGATAACCTCCCCGAGCCTCTTGACGGCAAGGCAGGCTTCGTAAAGAGCAATAAGGGCCTCGGCGTGGTTCTTGCACTCCTGCTTCTTGTGCTTGTTTTCCTTCCGTTTATCCTTCTGTGGCTCGGATTTGGATTTTTGGTTAATCAGATTAAGTACGGAAAGCTGATGAAGTGAACCTCTCCGTCATCCTACGGATGCCACCTCTCCTTTCAGGAGAGGCAGGTTTACACTCTGAAAGGTGCAGATATGGAAAAAATAAGATTAGGTAAGTACCGTCATTTCAAGGGTAATGAATATGAAGTGATTGCCGTCGCAAAACACAGTGAAACAACCGAGGATATGGTGGTTTATAAGGCACTTTACGGTGAAGGCGGTCTTTGGGTAAGACCTGCTTCAATGTGGAATGAAACCGTCGAACGTGACGGCAAGTTGTTCAAGAGATTTGAATATATAAGTGAATAAAAAAGTGAGGACAGGTGAAGTCAGGTGCTTCATCTGTCCTTTTTAATTACTGAAGTGATGCGAGACTTTCGTCTATCATCTTGATTTTTTCCGTAAGCTTTTCTGCATCAGCCTTCTGACCTGCAATAACAGCCTCAGGAGCCTTAGAGAGGAAGCCGGGGTTATTAAGCTTGCCGTTAATCTGACTGAGCTTCTTTTCAGCTGCTTCCTTTTCCTTCATAAGGCGCTTTCTTTCGGCTTCAAAGTCAACAAGGTCGCCCATAGGAATGTATATCTTTGCGTCAGCGGTAACGATGCTTACGCTACCCTCAATGTTGAAGGCTTCGCCAACGGTAACATCGGATGCGGAAGCGAGCTTCTGCATAAATACCACCGCAGTTTCGAAGATGTCCTTCTTTTCAGTTGCGATATAAACGTGAGCCTTTCTTGAGGGAGGTACGTTCATTTCGGCTCTTCTGTTACGCACTGCACGGATAGCATCCATAATGATATCCATCTTCTTTTCGTCATCGGTGAATACAAGCTCATCACTGAATACGGGCCAAGCTGACTTCATAATTGTTTCACCGTCGTGGGGAAGTGTCTGCCAGATTTCCTCTGTGATGAAGGGCATGAAGGGATGAAGGAGCTTGAGAGTTTCGCTCATAACGTAAACGAGAACTGCCTTTGCGGTCTTTGCCTCGTCGCCACCCTTCTGAAGTCTTATCTTGGCAAGCTCAATGAACCAGTCGCAGAAAAGATCCCAGATAAAGTCATAAAGCTTCTGAACTGCGATACCGAGCTCAAACTTATCGAGGTTATCGGTAACTTCCTTGGCAAGTGAGTTGAACTGTGAAAGAATCCACTTGTCCTCAAGTGCAAGGTTTTCGGGAATATGAGGTGCGGGCTCGTTTTCATCAAGATTCATAAGGATAAATCTTGCGGCATTCCATATCTTGTTTGCGAAGTTTCTAGATGCCTCAACCTTCTTGTCGCTGTATCTCATATCGTTTCCGGGGCTGTTACCTGTTGCAAGAGTAAATCTGAGAGCGTCAGCACCGTACTTATCGATAACAAGAAGAGGATCAATACCGTTGCCGAGAGACTTACTCATCTTTCTGCCAAGCTCGTCACGTACGATACCGTGGATAAATACTGTATCAAAGGGTACCT
>JAZSPQ010000042.1:0-7063 GCA_045537485.1 Acutalibacteraceae bacterium
GACTTATGCCACCGTAACTATACAGACGTAACGCGGCTGTTAACTGGTTCGGCGTGCCCCGCGTCCGGTGGACGATGCAGGGGTGCGGCGAACAGGAAGAAATAGGGAGTATCACGAAGCGCTCCAAGCGAGTGAGACGACCATATTTCTGACCGATGGTGTCACAGGTTCGAGTCCTGTTTGAGGCGCCAAAATTAGGGGACAAAATGACACCCCATGCAGAAACTCTTGAGAAATCAAGGGTTTCTGTTGTTTTTATGCCTAAAATCTATGTTTACAGTAAGTGACACCCCTTTTAGTACTTGTTGGACTTGAACCTATGATGCATCTATTGATTTTTATATCAAAAAGAGTATAATTAAATTTAAGAGGTGATTATAATGATTAATAAGAATGAAACTTATCATAATGTTTCTGCTAAAGGTGATATAGAATCATTTATTAACCTTACAAATGGACTGCATGACGGTTACATTATTGGTGTTCAATATGAACATAATGGTCATACTTGCGGAAATCCTCATTTAATAGATAATACACTTTCTGATTTGACTATACTCATTATGGTAACAAGTATAGAAAATGCTATTGTCGAAATTAAGTTCTCATCAATAAAAGAGTGGCAAATTGGTTGTGATAATTTCGAAATAACGGATACATCTGTTTTCTTTGAAAACGGTGTCGATATTATTTGGACAGATGATAGTTCATTTAATTATTATAATAGAAAGAATTATTCTTATGTTATTGCAAGAAAAATGGAATGGAGATTTATTTGATTATTTTATCTGTATTTATAAATTCTGATAAGGGGAATTGCTATGGAAAAATATTTTCTTAATGGTGATACACTACCGACTATTCCTATTCCTCACGATTGTGTTATAGAAAATATAACTATTGAAAATCAGTACATAATTTTTACTTTTGAACAGGATATAAGTTATCATGATTCTATTAAGCATATCAAGCCCAACGCCAAATCTCTTGTGATAAAATTTCATCTTACTGATGAGTGCTTTAGTCTTTATAAATGGCATAAACCCATAAAGTATTTTGCAGATGAAGGTTTTTACAAATGTATTGATAGTACAGAATTGTTTAAGTTAGCTTCGTCGAAATATAAATTGGAATATCTCTATCACTATGTTGCGTATCAATCATTAATAATCGAGATGTGTGCTTCAACAACAATTCGGCTTGAATTGACCGTTGATTATGTGGAGTTTTATTGGAAATGAGTTTTATACAGAGGTGTCATTCCGTCCTGTAAACACAAAAAAAGGAAACCATCCATTCGGATGGTTTTTCTTTTTTTTTGGGGCTTCTCAACAGTCCTCTCACACTGTTCCATCGTAACTATACAGACGTACGCGGCTGTTAATTGGTTCGGCGTACCCCGCGTCCGGTGGAAGATTCCCCCACAGTGTGGGGGAAATGTCACGAAGTGACAAAGGGGGACGGGCCAGTCAGGCATGAAGGGGTGCGATGAACAGGAAAAAACAAGGAGTATCACGAAGCGCCACTGACGGCGGCCGTCCCCTCTGTCGGCTCTGCCGACATCTCCCCACACCGTGGGGAGTCACCAAGCGAGTGAGACGACCATATTTCTGACCGAAAAGGTCACAGGTTCGAGTCCTCGGTTCTAAAATATACATTTTTTGTTTCCCGCGTACGATGTGAGTGTTGTGTTGATAAATTTTTTATGATATAATTAAACAAACTAAATTTTTGAGGTGCATTATGAAAGAACTGACTACAAATCAAATCCTTCAGGCTGATTTTAAAGTGAATGTTAAAAGCCCTGTAATAAAGCCTTTTGACGGCTCGTTTATTGTAGCGGATCCCTCTGTCCTTACCCCGACTGATTGTCACGACGGTAAATGGCATATGTTTTTTCACACCAATCTCGGCGTGTATCATTTTATCAGTGATGACGGTGTACACTTCGAAAAAAAGCAAAAGGTTGTAAGCAGAGCGATGCGACCGAATATAAATCGGATCGACAACACCTATTATCTTTTTTATGAAAGAACACGGCCTTTGCTTATGAATGCCCTGAACGTGGTGAACTTGGTTAAGTGGAAATCGGAAATTTATGTTACACAAAGCGATGACCTTGTTAACTGGTCCGAACCGAAGCTCGTGATCGGAAACACAAGAGATTTTGAAATAAGCAGCAGAGGTACGGCGCTTTCAAACCCCTTCTTTTTGCAGGAGGACGGAGTCAACCGTATTTATTATTCCTGCGGAATGACATATATAGAGGACTGCAAGTTCTGCGAGCCGACACACATAAGCTATGCCGAAAGCAAGGATATTACACAGGGATACGTCTCTGCTGAATCGCCGTTGATTTCACCTGATAAAAGTAAGCCTTACCTGAATCTTTGCAGCGGCTGTCTTAAGGTGTACAGACTCAGCGACGGATACATCGGAGTTCAGAACGGAATTTATGAAAAAGACGGAAAAAGCCATTCCGCAATTTTCCTGTTGACATCCACTGACGGACTTGAGTTTAAATTTGAAAAAATGCTTGTTGAGCCTTGCGTTGTTCACGGAAAAGACTGGATGAAGCAGTTTGTTTATGCGAGCCACCTTGTGAAACACGAAAATACTTTGCGCCTTTACTTTAACGCAAGAAATATATCAAATCCTGTTCTGGGCCGTGAATGTATCGGCTTTGCCGAAGCTGCCTTGTAATTTTTGGGGAAACCTACGGCTGAGAGAGGATGATTGATAAAATGAAGATAATAGGTCATATCCAAACGGATTTCACAACTAAATTCGGAATACCCCGCCAAAGCGGTATCGTTAAGGAGCTGCAGGGGAAGATAGTTTTTGAAAAGGAATACAGAATGGAAGAAGCATTCCGTGAGCTCGAGGGCTTTTCTCACATCTGGATTTTATGGCAGTTTTCCGAAGCGGTTAAAGATGACTGGAGCCCTACTGTAAGACCGCCTATGCTGGGTGGGAATAAAAGAGTGGGAGTTTTTGCTACCCGTTCACCCTTCAGACCCAATAATATAGGCCTTTCTGCCGTTAAGCTTGAAAAAATCGAGTTCACCAAGGAACTGGGACCTGTTCTGCATGTGAGCGGAGCAGACCTGATGAACGGTACGCCTATATATGACATTAAGCCATACCTGCCTTATGCAGACAGTATTCCCGAGGCCGTGGGTGGCTTCGCAGAGCAGGTGAAGAAGGAAAAGCTGACTGTGGTTTTTCCGGAAGAGCTTGCAGAAAAAATCCCTCAGGAAAAGCTTGAAGCATTGAAGGCGGTTCTTGCCGATGACCCAAGACCCACCTATATAGAGGACGGCGACAGAGAGTACGGCTTTGATTTCGCCGGCTGTGAGATCGGTTTCACGGTTAAGGAAGGCAGGCTCATTGTTAAAAGAGTTGAAAAAACAGAATAATCAGAATTTTGCACCGGTAACCTTTATTCCTTTTACAGCTATAATGTTTAGGGAAGGGGTTGAGACCGGTGCTTTTAACTGTTTTGGGCATACTTCTGCCTTTTATAGGTACCGCTTTCGGTGCGGCGGCGGTTTTTATTTTAGGAAAAATCAACGATTCTGTTCAAAGGGCGATGTGCGCCTTTGCAGCAGGGGTTATGGTTGCCGCCTCTGTCTGGAGTCTGATTATTCCGGCTGTTGAAATGTGTGAAGAAATGGGTAAGCTTGCCTTTTTGCCTGTGCTTACAGGTATCGGAACGGGCTTTGCGATTATGTTTTTGTGTGAAAGACTCTTGAGAGCTTCCGACAAAAGCAAGGGTCAAGGAGACAGGCGGTCGATGCAGTTTTTTGCCGTCACACTCCACAATTTTCCCGAGGGTATGGCTGTGGGAATGATGTTTTCTCTGTGGCTGAGGCAGGGCGGAGAAGGTGTGCTTGCTTCCTGCTTTGCTTTTTCAATAGCCATTGCTTTGCAGAATATCCCCGAGGGAGCAATTATATCAATGCCTCACTATGCCGACGGCAACGAAAAAGGAAAAGCCTTTCTTCTTGGGGTGTTTTCAGGTGCGGTTGAGCCTGTGGGAGCAGCTCTGACGCTTATTGCCACGGGACTTGCAGAGAGAATACTTCCATACTTTTTCGGCTTTGCCGCAGGAGCTATGCTTTATGTTGTTGCAGATGAGCTTCTGACAAAAGACGAAAGGCACCCTTCACTTGTGCCGATATGCTTCGGTGTGGGCTTCTGTATAATGATGACAATGGATGTAGCTTTGGGGTAGGCGGTAAAGAATCCGCCTGCTTTTTTATCATTTTAGGGAAAAATTATCCTGTATTTATTGACTACAGCCTTTTGCAGTGGTATGATAAAAAGGTGAACAAACCTTTAAAATAACAAGGAGGAAAAAATATGAAGAGATTTATTGCTGTTATTCTCACGGTTGTTCTGTTCGCAGGCATGTGCCTTCCCGCAACGGCTTCTGCATTTTTCTTCAAAAAGAGCGAGCCTGTTCTCAAGCTTATCGTTCCCGAAAACTGGGAAATGGAAATCGGAGACAGCAGAACCGTTGACTACGCAATAGACGGAACGGAAAACCATGTGCTTACCTGGTCCGTGGAGCCTGAAAATATTGCAAAGGTTGACCAGTGGGGCAGAGTTACCGCTCTGGAAAGCGGTACGGCAGTTGTTACTGCTCAGAACAGCGACGGACTTACCGACAGTGTTGAGCTCAGTGTAGTTCTGCTTTCCACAAAGACGGAAAGTGCGCTCAGAAAGGTTGATTATCAGCTTGGAGCCATTGAGGAATCTGACCTTCTGCAGAAGGTGGTTACAAGATACGCCCTCGGTGACAGCGCAGTTCCTGCAAATGTCAGCGACGAAAGCGGCTATGCCAACGCACAGACCGCCGAAACAAAGAACGGCGTAAAATGGGAAATAACCGACTACGGCGTACTTCGCACCGATGCAAATGCGGCTAACGAGAGAGACGTTGAACAGCGTTTTATGGGCGACAGATATTTTTACAGTGCTGACACTACCGACGGAAAGGTTCTTGCAATCTTCTCAGACGGTGAAAACGGCATCTGGACAGTTATGGCTGAAGGCTATACCCACATTGAAATGGTTGAGCTTAACGGTACCGATAAAGCGGCACAGATGAGTGCAACCACTCAGCAATATGTTGCAAGAAGAGGTATGGTTTCCAATGCCTTCTATATTGACGGTAAGTGGAGACCTGAGGAAAGCGATAACGACGGTCTTTGGACTTCAATGTACGGTGGCGGTGAGCTTATGCGCTACGCAGTTCTCCGTGATGACCCCAATGCAACCCCCGAGGAAATCGAGGCAGCAAGACAGACCGCTACTCTTTCAACAGAAGCAGTGCTTTTCCTTACATATATTTCAATGCGTGAGGGTACTGTGGAAAGCTATTACAGAGCACAGAGAAACGGCTCCGTAACCGATCCCGAAACCGGTAAATATTACACAGACGAGGCTCTTCTTGTGGGCGGAGATTATTCACAGAATATCCCCTATGACAGCCCTGCAAAGAAGTTTGAAAAGATGTATTGTGACTATATGCTCTGGGGCAAGACATCCTATATTCAGAAGGATGACCACCTTGAAGTATACAATATGGAAGGCTGGAGCAACAATCAGCTTGATCCCAATGCGGATTATGCAAAGCGTACAAGACTGCTTGAGGGCTTCTGGGCAAGAACCTACTCCTTTAAGGATGAAAACAGCGACTTTGATGCCTATGCATACTGGAGTCACAATGGCGACGGTACCGCTACAGGTGTATCCACAAAGACCTACGGCGACGGAACTGACTTCCTTTTACACAATGAAAACTACCGTGGCCTTGAAGTGAACGCTACAGGCGAAATCCCCGAAAGACTCTGGAACGACCTTATCGGCTCCGGATATGAAATTGAGGATATTTTCTATAAGGGCGACACAAGCTCCGATGAAATTATCGGTCACCTTTTCCTTTATAAATTAGCTTATGATATTCTCGGCCCCGAGGATCCTGAGCTTGCAGGTCTTCTTGAGGAGACAATGGAAAAGTTTGCTCAGCATCTTGTTGATAACTCCTACTGTATGGTTGACGGTTCGGGTCAGCCTACAACCTGGGCAAAGTTCTCAAGAACCTATATGCATAACGGACAGGTTCTCGGCGGCGCTCCTCTTAACTCAATGGTGCTTCTCTGTGCCTTCAAGGTTGCCGCATATATTACAGGCAATCAGAAGTGGGAAGACGAATACAGAATGGCAGCTCTCGATGAACAGTATCAGTATGCTGAAATTATGACTCAGCAGAGAGAAAGATACCAGATGGCAATTCTTGAATATGCAAACAGCGTTTCTCCCATACTCGGCTTTATTTTAAGACCGCTTGTAGGTACTGAACTTTTCAACACCGTACACAGAATAATCATCAACTATTCCGACGAGGAAATGGCAATGCTGGGCTTCTATCTTCTGTTCCAGCTTGAGGATGACGAAGAGCTGCTCGGCTATTACCGTGAGGCTCTTGAGGACTGGTGGTTCTCAATACAGTACAGCGAAAACGCACTCTGGTATTACATCTATCAGCTTGCATATCCCAATGAGGTCAAGACCGACTACTACGGCAACAACCTTGTTGAAACAGCTCAGTGGGTACTCAGCAGACACCCGATAGACCTGAGAAGATACCTTGCCTCCAACTCCAGACGTGACGATGTTCAGGAGCTTGACCTTGACGATGTAGGTATCGGCGGAACAAGTGAGCTTTCCTTCGACCTCACAAAGAAGGTTCCCTTATTCTGGAACTCCGACAATAACATCCTTAAGCTCATCGGTATGGTGCTTGCTCTCGGTAAGCTCGAATGGGCAGTTGCTCCTGCTGACGAAAGATCAATGCACAAATACAACGGCTCAACCTACGAAATGGATAATAACCATAATCCCTTCGAAATGGAAGGCTCCACTACCTATACACTTCCTTACTGGATGGGCAGATACCACGGTATGCTCAGCGAATAAGCATTGTATAAATAAATGCTCAGCACCAAGAAGCCCTCAAAGGAAATCGAGGAGGACTTCGAAGCTGTTAAGGTGG
>JAZSPQ010000068.1:0-7851 GCA_045537485.1 Acutalibacteraceae bacterium
AAATATTACGGAAGTTTTTAACCTCGAGTTGTTTTATATACATTTATTTCACAACCTCGTAAATAACCTTTTCAAATTCAAAGAAATCGCCCTCTCTGAGCTTTTTTCCTCTTGCGAGGCATACTTCACCGTTAACCTTGACAAGACCGTCTAAAATGACCATTTTTGCCTGTCCTCCGGTAGAAACGGCAGAGGAAAACTTCAGAGCAGCATCAAGACGGATATTTTCTGTTGTAATTTTAACCGGTACCCTCTTCTTTTCGGGTACTGCTTTAACTTTAACCTTGATTTTCATTTATAAAACCTCTTTATTCAAGATTTTATTCTGTATTTTTAATTTTGCATTTTCCTTTTGCTCGCCGCAAGGGCGTTACTTTCTTGAAAAACCCTCAGTCAGGACTCCGTCCTGACAGCTTTTCCTCCGGAAACCGGCACCCTTTTGTCTGCTTCGCAGACATTTCCCTTAACAGGGGAATTACCTTTCAGGGGCGCCGAGTCACCAAAGAACTTTTCTGCTTTCTCAAGATATCGGGAGACCACACGGGGTCTCCCCTACTTGGCGGACTTATTCTTTCCTCTTCAGCAAACCTTCTCCGCTATTGCGCATTGCGAATTGCGCATTGTTTTAAATTCTTACCGGAAGAACAAGGAAGAAGAAGCTGTCGCCCTCAAGAGGTGAGAAGGTGATGGGCTGATTTGAGCTTGACATCTCTATTTTAATTGTCTCCGAATCACATGCCTTAAGGCAGTCGAGCACAAAGCGGTTATTAAAGCCGATTTCTATTGTTTTGCCTTCTATATCAGCCGCCATTTTGTCGCTTGCAGTGCCGATAGCGGTAACTGATGAGAATCTCATAATACCGTTTTCAACCGTGCAGCGGACAGGGCTTGATTTATCTGTAATAATAAGTGAGGTTCTTTCGATACATTCGATAAGACGCTTTGTATCAACTATTATTTTTGTTCCCCATGTGAGAGGAATTGCACTCTTATAGTTAAGGAAATTACCCTCAAGAAGTCTTGAAATTATTTCGTACTCTTCTATTTTAAAGATAATGTGTCTGTCACCGACTCTTATTTCGATATCCTTTTCATCGTCACCTGAAAGCTTGATGATTTCGTTAAGAGTCTTTGCAGGAACAACAAAGGCAAGCTCGGGCTTTTCCTCTGAGAAATAGCTTACATCCTCTCTTCTTATTGCAAGCCTTGCGCCGTCAACGGCAACGAGTACCATTTTATTTTCACTGATTTCAAACTTAACACCTGTGTGAACCGGGTTTCTTTCGCCGGTTGAAACAGAGAAAATTGTCTTTTTTATCATATCCTTAAGCACAGCCTGCTTCACCGAAATATCCGAATACTTATTGATAGTGGGAAGCTCGGGATAATCATCGGCAGAGGTACCTATAATTGAATATTCGGTTTCGCCGCTCTTTATCTTGCTTATATTTCTTTCGTCGCAGTCGATTGATACCACATCCTCGGGTACCATTCTTAATATGTCACAGAGATTCTTTGCATTGAGAACTACTCTGCCTGCTTCGTAAACCTCGCAGTTAACGTTTATAACCGAGCCGACCTCAAGGTCATAGCCTGTCAGCTTAACCTTACCGTCAGCCGCTTCCATAAGGATACCCTCAAGAGCGGGAATGGTTGATTTATTTGAAACCGTTCTCTGAACATTCATACAAGCTCTTGCAAGCTCGGCGCTGTCACAAATTATTCTCATAAAAAAAACCTCCGTTTTTCATAAATCATATATATTATTATTTAGTAGTAGTAGTAGGTGGTGTTGAAATTGCGGAAAACTGCCGAAAAGTGAGATTTTATGCCATTTTTTTCTGTGTTTTTGCTGTTAATGAAAATGTTGATAATTTTTTGTTTTCAACATCGCATTTTCAGTGAATGTGAAAAAAGTGGAAAATGTGTGTGGAATGTTATAAACTTTGCGGAAAATTATTGCTCATTGATGTTCTTTATTATGTCGTCAACTGTGGCTTTAAGGGCTATATCCTTTTCAAGCTTATTCTTGATTTCCTTAAGGGCGTAAATAATGGTTGAGTGGTGCTTATTACCGAATTCGTTACCGATAGCCTTAAGTGAAAGACCTGTTACCTGATCAACGATGTAAATTGCAACCTGTCTTGCAAGAGAAATATTTGAGCTTCTCTTATCGGAGCGGATATCGGCAGGAGTAACGTCAAAGGTTCTTGAAACCTCACCGATGATATTTTCAACCGTTACGGGAAGAGGCTGATTATCGTTTATAATATCGCTGATAGCCTTTTTGGCAACTGCTATTGTAGGCTTTGAGCCTTCCATATCCTGGTATGCCTTGATTTTCTTTACCGCGCCCTCAAGCTGACGGATATTTTTTTTGATATTATCTGCAATAAATTTGATAACGTCGTCGCCGAGCTCAAGGTTAAGATCGTCAGACTTCTTTTTGACAATAGCCATTCTTGTTTCGAGGGTGGGGGGCTGAATGTCAGCAATAAGTCCCATTTCAAAGCGGGTACGAAGTCTTTCTTCAAGTGTCATCATTTCTCTCGGCGGTCTGTCTGAGGTGAGAACTACCTGCTTATCGTTTGAGGTAAGAGCATTGAAGGTATGGAAGAATTCCTCCTGAGTTGTTTCCGCTCTTGCTATAAACTGAATATCGTCAACCAAAAGCACGTCACATTTTCTGTACTTTTCATGGAAGGCGTAGGTGTTGTGGTTTCCGATATAGTAAACAAGCTCGTTTGTGAAAAGCTCGCCGCTTGTGTAAATGATGTTTGCGTGGGGATTATTCTGCTTGATTTCATTCATTATAGCCATAAGAAGGTGAGTCTTACCAAGTCCCGAATGGCCGTATATGAAAAGAGGATTATATGCCTTGCCCGGATTTGCCGCAACATTTATTGCAGCAGCGTGAGCAAACTTGTTTGAGGGGCCTGTTATAAAGTTTTCAAAGGTGTAGTCATATTCCGGGTCTGCTTTTTTTTCTTCGTCCTCGGTGTCGTTTTTGATAAGATCACCGGGAACAACATATTCCACCGTAACGGGAAAGCCGAGAACATTTTCAAAGGCTGTGTTTACTATCAGAGAAAATTTATCGACTATTATTTTTTTCTTGAAGTCGCTGATTGAAAGATATACCGTATCGTTTTTGAAGCTTATAAATTCCAGGGGAGAAAGCCATACATTATAGGCAACCTCCGCAACGGAGCATCTGATTTCTTCTTTGACCAAGGTCCAGATTTCATTAAAAGAATCCATAATTATCCTCCTGTATTTTCAGATTTTGTTTCTATTCATATTTTCCTTTGTAATTTTGCGGTTTTAAGATTATGAATCTGTAATATATATTTATATATATAATTAGAGATAAATATAAAATACAATAATACATAATACTTCACCTTTCATTCTAGCATAGTTTTTCGGTTATTTCAAGTGTTTTTTGAAGTTTATGTGTAGGAGTACCAAAAAGCGGACTAAAAGGGCTAAAAAGGCTGAAATTTTTAATTTTACGGCTGAAGTGTTGCATAAAGAATAGAAAAAAACGGAATTAAGCCTTGCCGTTATAAAAAATTACCGAAATCTCCGCTATTGAATTAAAAACAAAAATTTGATAAAATAAATAAGTAAAAATTTTGACAAGAGGATTTAAAATGGAATATATAAAAAGAGAAAAGGATATAGTTCTTGAAAATTTTGAGTGCCTTGATTTAAAAAATACTCTTTTCTGCGGACAGGCATTCAGATGGACAGAAAAGCAGGAAGGTGTTTTTTGCGGTACGGTAAGAGGAAAAACGGTATGTATCGAACAAAGGGAAAAGGAAATAATTTTCAAAAACACCGAAGAAAAGGATTTTAATGAAATATGGAAGCCCTATTTTGATCTTGAAAGGGATTATATGGCAATAACCGACACCTTCAGAAGTGATAAATATATTTCACAGGCACTTGACGGGTTTTACGGCATCAGAATTTTAAAGCAGGAGCCCTGGGAGGCCCTTTGCTCCTTCATCATTTCACAGAATAACAATATTCCGAGAATATGCGGCATAATCGGCAGACTTTGCGAAAGCTTCGGTGAAAAAACAGAGGGAGGGGACTACTCCTTTCCCGATGCGGAAAAAATTTCCCGGCTTTCTCTTGAGGAGCTTGCCGTACTGCGTGCAGGCTTCAGAAGCAAGTACATTCTTGATGCCGCAAAAAAAATCAGCAGTGGAGAAATCTCACTGCGGGAAATTGAAAAAATGCCTATTGAGCAGGCACGTCAGGAGCTTATGAAAATAAACGGCGTCGGTCCCAAGGTTGCGGAGTGCAGCTTGCTTTACGGCTTCGGCAGGCTTGAGGCTTTTCCTGTTGATGTTTGGGTGAAAAGAATAATGTCCGAGCTTTATGAGGACGGGCTTCCCGAATGTACGAAAAATTACGAGGGTATCGCTCAGCAGTATCTTTTTCATTGGAGAAGAAACAGACAAGAAAATAAAGGAGAATGAGTATGACAAAAAAAGAAAGAGCCCTTCTTTGTGTTGAAGCTCTTGAAAAGGAATATCCGGATGCAATATGCTCTCTTGATGCATCGAACCCTCTTGAGCTGCTTATAGCAACAAGACTTTCGGCACAGTGCACCGATGCAAGAGTAAACCTCGTTACACCTGCTCTTTTTAAAAAATATCCCACACTTGAGGATTACTGTAACGCAAAAATCGAAGATGTTGAAGAAATAATCCATTCCTGCGGCTTTTACAGAGCAAAGGCAAAGGATATTGTGGGTATGGCAATCAAAATCAGAGACGAATTTGAGGGCAAGGTGCCTGACAGCATTGAAAAGCTGACTTCCTTACCGGGAGTTGGCAGAAAAACGGCTAATCTGATTATGGGTGATGTTTACGGTCAGCCCGCTGTTGTTGCCGATACACATCTTATAAGAATTACAAATCTTTTGGGTCTCACCGACTCAAAGGATCCCTTTAAGGTGGAAATGCAGCTTAAAAAAATACTTCCGCCCGAAAAAAGCAACGATTTCTGCCACAGGATAGTTCTTCACGGCAGAGCGGTGTGTGTTGCAAGAAAGCCCCGATGCGAGAAATGCTGTATGGCGGGAGTTTGCAAGAGCAGTAAGCTGAAAGGGAAAGATAAGAGTAGCCGGTAAATGCCCTTCGGGCATTTATAAAATTCCTTATTCACACCTCAATATCCATTTTTAGGTATTCTGTCGTAGGGACCGACGTCCTCGGCGGTCCGTTAAGTGGCAAGGGCGATCTTGCCTGCCGAATTTACTTGTTTGCGAAGCAAACATATCGAGCGGAGCATATCGAGTGAAACATATCGAGCCGCTTTGCGGCATATCGAAGTTTGCGCACATTTAAAAATTCCTGACAACTTCTCTGTTTTTGAACTGCCGACCGCAATTTTGCAGCCTGCCCTGAAAGGGAAATTCCCTGTTAGGGGAAATGTCTGCTTCACCTTGCCTGCCCTGAAAGGGAAGGGGGACCGCGTTAGCGGTGGAAGGGTCCAGCTCGGCTCACAAAAACATTCCTGCTAACGTCAAACACATTGAACCCCTCAGTCAAATCCACTTCGCAGATTCGACAGCTACCCTTTCGGGGAGCCGAGAGAAGCTACCATAAAAGAAAAAGATGACGGGTAGTCGCGAAAAGGGTATTCTGCATTAAAAAAAGCGTCTTACGGTGCTTTTTTCAGCCCATAAGACGCCCAACATATCCATAATAGCAAATCAAAAAGAGAAAGTCAACACTTTTTAGTCAATTTATATAATTTCGGCGTTTTATGTTAAAAACTTAAGTTAACTTTGTACAAAATTACATATTGCATTTTCATTTTTTCTGTGTTATATTATAGACACAGAAAGGAAAAGGTGATACCAATGTACAGGTAAAAACCAAAAGCTCTTTTAAAAAAGGTTAAAACCAAACGAGGTAAATAAGTACCGGAACCAAAAAACTTTTAACATAAAAATTAGCCAAAAAAACCTTTTGAAAAAGAGTAAAGGAAAAAGACCTTGAAAAAGCGTATCTTAAAAAAATAAAAAGAAAGAAATATTAAAGAAAAAAAGATAGCTTTAAAAAAAGGTCAACCATTCTGTAGAAAGAGAGGAATAAAAAAGATGTTAGATATTAAGAGTTCACAGAAATAACCCCCCGACCAGAAAAGATGTGTGAAGAAACATCGGTCCGGGGGTTATTTCTATTTTATGTGAGTTTTCAGTCCCATAAGGGGCTTTTTTTATTTGTAAAAATTAAGATTACAAAAAGTAGAGGGAGACCACACAAGGTCTCCCATATCTGACTCGGCGGACTTATTCTTTCCGCTTCAGTATGCCTTTCCCGCAATTGCGTTATAATAGCACCGAAGGTGCAAACCTTAGACTTGCCCTCCTTGAAAGGGAGGGTGGCGGCGAAGCCGTCGGGAGGGTTCTGCGAATTGAGAATTGTGCATTGTTTCTTCCTCGCCGCAAGGGTGTTCTTTTCTTGAGAACCCCTCAGTCAAAATCTGCGATTTTGCCAGCTCCCCTTCCAGGGGCGCCGAGATTCAAAAGAACTTTTCTGCTTTTTATTTTGGGAGCACGAAGCCGCACTTCTTCATCGCTTTTTCAAGTGTTCTGTTTGCAATTCTCTGTGCAGTTTCGGCACCCTTTGCCGCAGTTTCCATAAGATATGCCTGATCCTTCATAAGAAGGTCGTAACGCTCTCTTACAGGGCGAAGCTCCTCAATAACAGCCTCAGCAACGGCTGTCTTGAAATCACCGTAGCCTCTGCCCTCAAATTCCTTTGCAATAGCATCGTAATCAAGACCTGTGCAGCAGGAATAAATACCCATAAGGTTATTTACGCCGTCCTTGCCCTCACCGTAATATACGCCGCCCTCTGAGTCTGTAACTGCGCTCTTGATTTTCTTCATAATCGTTTCGGGAGCATCAAAAACAGATACAAAGCTCTTGGGATTGGGATCTGACTTACTCATCTTCTTTGTGGGGTCCTGAAGAGACATAACTCTTGCGCCCTGCTTACCGATATAGGGGTCGGGAATAGTAAAGGTCTTACCGTATATACCGTTGAAGCGGCTTGCAATATCTCTTGCAATTTCAAGATGCTGCTTCTGGTCTGCGCCTACGGGTACGAGGTCAGCCTGATAAAGAAGGATATCTGCCGCCATAAGTACGGGATAGGAGAAAAGACCTACGTTTACGTTGTCGGCGTGGGACTGTGATTTATCCTTGAACTGAGTCATTCTGCTCATTTCACCGAACTGTGTATAGCAGTTGAGAATCCATGCGAGCTGTGAATGAGCGGGCACATGGCTCTGAATGAAAACGATATTTTTCTCCGGGTCAAGACCGATTGCAAGAAGAAGGGCAAAAACCTCCATAATCTGCTTACGGAGCATCTTCGGGTCCTGACGTACCGTAATGGCGTGAAGGTCAGCAACGGCAAAGGCTGAATCGAATTCATCTGAGAGAAGCTTCCAGTTTTTCAGCGCGCCAAGGTAATTTCCCAGTGTGGGAATACCCGAAGGCTGAATGCAGGAAAGTATTTTCTTTTTCTTTTCGGGTGCGGCTTCTGCACCGGGGATAATGATTTTTTCGTCCATAATATTACATCCTTTCAAAAAAATAAAACCTGCTCCCAGAAGGAACAGGTGCCACCTTTTGGTTTGTCACGTACTTCATACGCTCTCATCATAACGGTTAGAGTTTCCGTCGGCGCCTACTGCAATTTCGGGCCGCCCTCACAAGTCCATTCACAGATATATCCGCTGCCGCTTTCCACCCTCACGGCTCTCTGTAAGCTTCATCTATCAGCTACTACTCTTGTTCATCGGTTTGATTTATTG
>JAZSPQ010000015.1:0-2690 GCA_045537485.1 Acutalibacteraceae bacterium
ATTGAGCCCTGCGGTGAAAATACGGAAGAGATGTACCTTCAGGGTATGTCCTCATCACTGCCCGAGGATGTTCAGCTCAGATTTCTTCGCACAATCCCCGGTCTTGAAAATGTACAGGTTATGCGTACTGCTTACGCTATTGAGTACGACTGTGTTGACCCTCTTGCTCTCAAGGCTACCCTTGAATTCAAGGAGCTCGAAGGTCTTTACGGTGCCGGACAGTTCAACGGCTCAAGCGGATACGAGGAAGCCGCCGCTCAGGGACTCGTTGCCGGTGTGAATGCGGCGCTGAAAATCAAGGATGAAGAGCCTCTTATTCTTGACAGAGCATCTTCATATATCGGTACCCTTATAGATGACCTTGTAACAAAGGGCTGCTCAGATCCTTACCGTATGATGACATCCCGCTCAGAATACAGACTTCTTTTAAGGCAGGATAACGCCGATATAAGACTTACGGAATACGGTTACAGAGTGGGACTTGTATCTGAAGAAAAATGGCAGAGATTGCAGGAAAAGCTCCGCCTCATTGAAGAGGAAAAAGAGAGAATATCCATGCTGTCCGTCCCCCCGTCAGATGTGTTAAACGAGATACTTGTTTCACGTGAAACATCTCCCCTTACAACGGGCTGCAGATTTATAGAGCTGCTTAAAAGACCCCAGCTTGACTATGAGGCACTTAAAATAGCCGATAAAAACAGACCTGACCTGCCTTATGAGATATTTGAACAGGTTGAAATCGCAGTTAAATATGAGGGCTATATAAAAAGACAGCTTGCTCAGGTTGACGAAATGCGCCGACTTGAGGTCAAAAAGCTGGACTGCATTGAGGATTACAACGATGTTGTAGGTCTGAGAATGGAAGCTCAGGAAAAGCTCAACAAGGTTCGCCCCGCCAACTTAGGCCAGGCTTCGAGAATCAGCGGAGTGAGCCCTGCTGATATCTCTGTTCTGCTCATCTATCTTGCTAAAAGGAAGTGAAGCTATGTTTATCCCTCTTTCATTGCTTAAAGAAAAAGCTGAGAAATACGGCATAATATTAGATGAAAAAGCCCTTGAACGCTTTGATATATATGCAAAACTCCTCGTTGAGTGGAATGAGAAAATCAATCTCACTGCCATAACCGACCCGGAGGAGATAGTTATAAAGCATTTTCTTGACTGTCTTACCGTATTTTCTAAGGTTGAAATCAAGATAGGTGCTAAAATCATTGATGTTGGCACGGGTGCAGGCTTTCCCGGTCTTGTTATGCTTATAGCACGTCCTGACCTTGAAATGACCCTTATGGACAGCCTTAATAAGAGACTTAATGTAATAAAAGACATACTTGAAAAACTGGAGCTTACCGCTAATGTGGTACATTCAAGAGCCGAGGACGGCGGTCAGAACAAGGCTTACCGTGAGAAATACGACTTTTCAACGGCAAGAGCCGTATCAAACCTGAGAGATTTAAGTGAATACTGTCTCCCCTTCGTTAAAGTCGGCGGCTCCTTTATTGCAATGAAGGCGGCAAAGGCAGAGGAGGAAATAGTTGCAGCACAGAAGGCTATAAAGACTCTCGGCGGCAAGGTTGAAGAAAAACATACCTTTGAATTGGAAGAGAGCGGCGAAAGAAACATTATTTTAATCAAAAAGATTTCGCCCACACCTGCTAAATTCCCCCGCCCTTCGGCAAAAATCGCAAAGAATCCTCTCATATAAGGGTTTATAATGTCGCATCACAGAAAAATGCGACGAATGAATTTTGTGGACAACCTCCTTTTGTTGTGGTATTATCTCAGCAAAGGGAGGTTTTGGTTTACCTATGATTAGCGAAAGAAACAGAACTGCGGGTCAGGTTTTGCTTATACCCGGCGATAAGATTCTTCCCAACCCGAATCAGCCAAGGCAAAGCTTTGATCAGGGCGAATTACTTAACCTCGCTTTAAGTATAAGAACAAACGGTGTTCTGCAGCCCATAACCGTCAGAGAAACGGATGAGGGCTTTGAGCTTGTGGCAGGCGAAAGAAGGCTGAGAGCGGCAAAAATTGCAGGCCTTCTCACCGTACCCTGTATTGTTATAGATGCAAACACCATGAAATCTGCAGTTTTTTCCCTTATAGAGAACCTCCAGCGTCAGGATTTAGGCTATTTTGAAGAGGCATATGCCATAGACAGACTTATGAAGGATTTTTCTATGACTCAGGATGAGGTCGCAAGGCGGATAGGAAAAGCACCTTCAACGGTGTCAAATAAGCTGAGATTGCTTTGTCTTCCCGAAGATGCAAAAAGACTGCTTTGCGAAAACAGTCTATCCGAGCGCCACGCAAGAGCCTTACTCTCTCTTCCTGAGGATGAGGTTATGCCTGTTCTTGAAAAAATCATACAAAAAAAGATGAACATACATCAGACTGAAGAACTTATTAAAGAGATAATTGAGCAGAAAAATGCACCGAAAAGGACGACAAAAAGGATGTTCAGCGACGTAAAGATATTCCTTAATACGATAAATCACGCCGTAGACACCATGCAGAAGGCAGGAATAAAGGCAGATATTAAAAGAAAGGACAACGGCGAAAGCTATATATACCTTATAGAAATACCTAAACAGGCAATGTATAAATTTGCCGATAAGGTAAGCGAATAGGTTGGTTACACTGCTTGCGGTGATTTCCATATATCATATCTTTCTCTTTCACACCCCGAAAAA
>JAZSPQ010000027.1:0-2171 GCA_045537485.1 Acutalibacteraceae bacterium
CATAGGGCCGCCGGAAACAAAAATCGTGGGGATATTAAGTCTTGCCGCAGCCATAAGAAGACCGGGCACATTCTTGTCGCAGTTGGGTATCATAACAAGTCCGTCAAAGCCGTGAGCCATAACCATAGCCTCGGTTGAGTCGGCGATAAGGTCTCTTGTTACAAGGGAGTACTTCATACCCACGTGACCCATGGCAATACCGTCACATACGGTTATTGCAGGAAACATTATGGGAGTGCCGCCTGCCATAGCAACACCAAGCTTTACAGCTTCGGCAATTTTGTCAAGGTTTATGTGACCCGGTACAATTTCATTATGTGATGAAACGATACCGATAAGCGGTCTTTTCTGCTCCTCATCGGTGAGACCGAGAGCGTGATAAAGGCTCCTGTGAGGCGCGTTGTGGAAGCCGTCTACTATTGTATCTTTTATCATTGTAATCATCCTTTCAGTTAAATTCGGAATAGCCCCTCAGTCAGCTAACGCTGACAGCTCCCCTTTCAAGGGAGCCAAGATTAGAAACTGCACCTTCCGTGCCATTATAGCAAAGCGGGGAATCAGTGTATCTTAACTAATTCCTAGTCCCTAATCCCTGAAAGTAAAACTTATTATGGGCTGTTACACAACGTGTAACAGCCCATTAGCAAAACTTAGTTGTTAATAAGCTTATCCTCGTCGCTCCAGGAATAAAGCTTTCTGATTTCCTTACCTACAACCTCAGAAGGATGCTCAGCGGCAATCTTACGCATAGCATTGAAGTGTACCTGTGAGCCTGCGTCTGACATATCAAGAAGGAAGTCCTTAGCGAAGGTACCGTCCTGAATATCGGAAAGGACCTTCTTCATAGCCTTCTTGGTTTCCTCTGTGATAATCTTGGGGCCTGTGATGTAGTCGCCGTATTCAGCAGTGTTGGAAATTGAATATCTCATACCCTCGAAGCCGCTCTGATAAATAAGGTCAACGATGAGCTTCATTTCGTGGATACATTCAAAGTAAGCGTTTCTTTCATCGTAACCTGCTTCAACAAGAGTCTCAAAGCCTGCCTGCATAAGTGCACATACACCGCCGCAAAGAACTGCCTGCTCACCGAAGAGGTCTGTTTCTGTTTCAGTTCTGAAGGTTGTTTCAAGAACGCCTGCACGTGCGCCGCCGATACCGAGAGCATATGCGAGAGCAATTTCAAGTGCATCGCCTGTTGCATCCTGCTCAACAGCTACAAGGCAGGGAACACCCTTACCAACCTGATATTCGCTTCTTACTGTGTGACCGGGACCCTTGGGAGCTATCATAACAACGTTTACATTCTTCGGGGGCTTGATGCAGCCGAAGTGAATGTTGAAGCCGTGAGCAAATGCAAGAGTCTTGCCCTCTGTGAGGTTGGGCTCGATGCTTTCTTTATAAAGCTTTGCCTGCTTTTCGTCGTTGATAAGAATCATAATCATATCCGCCTTAGCAGCAGCCTCAGCAGCGGTCATAACTGTTACGCCCTGAGCTTCAGCCTTTGCCCAGCTCTTGCTGCCTTTGTAAAGACCAACGATAACGTCAACGCCTGAATCCTTGAGGTTGAGAGCGTGAGCGTGACCCTGTGAGCCGTAGCCGATGATTGCAACTGTCTTGCCGTTGAGCTTTGCAAGATTACAGTCCTGCTGATAGTAAATGTTCTGCATTGTGAATTACTCCTTTTATTTAAAACATATATTTATTTTTTTATTTCGTTTATAAATACGGCGGGTAGTGTCTGCCCGTCATTGAGTTGTATCCCGCGATTGCGTTGTAGTGCTCCGTAGGAGCTACCTCAGTCTTGCCTCTCCTGAAAGGAGAGGTGGCACCCGAAGGGTGACGGAGAGGTTCTGCGAATTGCGAATCGCGAATTTAATCAGATTTCCTGACTGAACATAGTCTCCGAGCCGCGCTCAATGGCAACTATACCCGTACGGCACATTTCGAGGATACCGAGAGGCTTCATAAGCTCGATGAAAGCGTCAATCTTGACAGGCTCTCCCGTTACCTCTACGCTGATTGTTTCAACGGAATAGTCGATAATTTTGCCCTTATAAACCTCAGCCGCCGCCATTATTTCGGCTCTGTTGTGAGGATTATTTTTCATTTTAATTATCATAAGCTCACGTCTTATTGCACTTTCGTCACCGAGCACCTTGACCTTCTGAACG
>JAZSPQ010000012.1:0-6394 GCA_045537485.1 Acutalibacteraceae bacterium
GTAACATCGTCTTCAATTTCAACATCGTGCCATTTACCCTCGTGACAGAATGCACGAACCTTTGACGGCATACCGCAGATCCATTGCCATAAATCGAGCTGATGGGGAGACTGATTGAGAAGAACGCCTCCGCCTTCGCCTACCCAGGTAGCTCTCCAACCGCCTGAATTATAATAAGCCTGAGTGCGGTACCAATCGGTGATAATCCAGTTTACACGGCGGATTTCACCGTACTTTTTGCTATCAACAATTTCTTTGATTTTTCTGTAAACGCAGTTGGTTCTCTGATTGAACATCATTGCAAAGGTTTTATCCTGCTTTTCGGCAAACTCATTCATTTCACGAACCTGCTTTGTGTAAACACCTGCAGGTTTTTCAGATACTACGTGAAGTCCCTTTTCCAGTGCCTTCATCACAAGCTCGGGGTGAGAGTAATGGGGAGTACATATAATAACTGCATCAACCTCACCGCTTTCGATAAGCTCTGTTGCAGAATTATATCTTTTTGCCCAAGGGAGATTTTCCTTTGACCAAAGGAGCTTTTCGGGCGTAGTGTCGGCAACAGCAGTTATACGCATTCCTTTGATTTTTCCCGCAAGAAAGCTTTTTGCGTGGGAGGTGCCCATATTGCCCATACCGATAATACCGAAGCGAATGGGATGGATTTTATTTACAACGCCATACATCGCATCAGCGGCAGCCTTGAAGGATTCGGCGTGACTCGGGTAAGAATTCACCTTGATTTTTCTTACACTGTTAACCACTGCTTCAAGCTTTCCCAGACCTTCAAAGACCTTGAGATGAGGCTCAAGTGAAAGAATAACAGCTTTCTTATGCTTGTCAAATCTTCTCAGGATCTCTTCAACATTGCCGTCACCTTCGCCTGCAGGTACAACGTCGGAATTTTCATAAATAGCGTCCTTGATATGGAAATATTCTATGTAATCTTCAAGTAAATCATAGGCTTTGAGGGTATCAACACCGCACTGAACGAAGTTTGCAGGGTCGAAAACTGCCTTGAGTTTACCGTCACAAGCTTTGAGAATGTCAAGACAGCGCTCGGCATTGTCACCGTAAATGCCTTTTTCGTTTTCGTGGCAGCAGATAAGACCTTCTGAAACGGCATAATCGGTCATAGCCTTTACTCTGCGGATAACCTCATCTCTGTATTTTTCGTAAGAGTCGCCCTCGCTGAAATAGAAACTGAATATTCTGATATACTTTGCTTCAAGAATTTTTGCTACTTCAACAGTATTTTTAAATGCTTCAAAATGAGGTATAAAATCCTCTTTGATATTGATTTTTCCATAACCCGAACCGATAGAAGCGACCTTCATTCCCTCGCGGTCAATCTCCGCTTTCATTTCTTTGGCTTGTTCCACAGAAAGCTTGTTTATATTGAGAGACTTGCCAAAGCCCCGAAGCTCCATATGTGTAATTCCATTAAGCTTACAAGCAGCCATCTGCCCGCCTATTGTTGCTTCGCCTGATTCATCGCAGAATGCTGAATAAATAAAATGTGCCATTGTCACAGCTCCTTTACTTTAATAGTTATATTGTACATCTGTTTTGTAGTGTTTTCCTTAAATATTTTGATGAAATATAACTGATTTCTTTATTTTTTTGATATATCATCTTTTTTCTTTCTGCTGCACTTTTTTCGGTGAGGTGCCGTAAACTTCCTTGAACTTTTTGGAAAAATAATTACTGTCCTCAAAGCCGCAGATTTCTGCAACCTGAGTAATGTTTTGTCTTTCTGCACTTCTGAGAAGCTGTTCGGCATACTGCAATCTTAAAGAGTTGAGATATTTTGAAAAACCAAGTCCCGTTTCTTTTTTGAACATTCTTGAAAAATGCTCGGGGCTTACGGAAAACATCTTTGCCAGAGAAGAAAGTGTTATGTCCGAAGCAAAATTCTCCTTTATATATGCTACTGCCTGCTCAATCACCCTGTTACCGTCATCAATATCAATGCAGGATTCGGTGTTGCGCATAAGCAGATAAAACAGTGAATGGGTGTAGCAAGAAATTATTTCATCAGAAAAAGAGTCTTTGAGATTATATTCGTTTTCTATTTTATCTAAAAGCTTTCTTACCTCATCAGTTACAAAAGGGTTTCTGTAAAGGTAGTTGCCCTTAGAAATGCTTGACTTTATAGAATCAGGTATGTACTCACAGGTGCAGTTGATAAGTATTCTCGAGTGTTTTATGTTATCGTATTTTGTGTGATGAATTATACCGTCGGGGATTATCACAATATCACCCGACTGAACATTGTAAACCTTGTTGTCGATAATATAGGTGCAGTTGCCCTCTTCAAGAAAATATATCTCATAAAGAGAATGGTAATGGGGCCAGGAAGCACCCGTTTCGGCAACTCTTTTACTCACACCGTGGTGAAAATAAAAATTATCATCGGGGTCAAATTTAATGAAACTCATAATGCACCTCCCTGTTTTCTTGAGGTGATAATAGCATTTCATATCAAAAAAGTCAAGAAATTAATGAAAATCTATCAAAATATTCAAGGAAAACATTACAAATTAGATGTATTATTATAATGATAAATTATAAGGAAGGTATGATTTGTATGAAAACAGTTATTAAAGTTGTTGTCGCGGTTTTGCTTGTTGTGGCAATAGGTGCCGGAGGCTTTGTGATTTATAGAAACTCACAGGGTATTTCATATGATGTTTCATCAGTTGAAAAAGTAGGCACAGATGTAGAAATTGTGTCAGAGAATGATGACAGCGTTACGCTTAAAAAGAAAAGTGACGGCGAGTTTAAGGTGTTAATGTTTACTGATACACATTTTTGCGGCAAAAGAGAAAAGGACATTATGTGCGCTGAATACATTATTAAAAATATAACCGAGCAAAAACCTGATCTTGTTATTTTCGGCGGAGATAACATTTCAGGAGGATTCACCAAGAAAAGAGCAACCGAATTTGCCGTTCTTATGGAAAACCTCGGTGTTTATTGGGCAGCGGTACTCGGCAATCACGAAGGTGAAGGCTTCCTTGCTATATCAAGGGAAGAAAACGTTGAGATTTTCTCTTCTTATGACTATTGCCTTATGCGTCAAGGCAAAGAAGATATTGACGGCAACGGAAATTATACTGTAAATATTCTGAATAATGACGGTACTCTCAAAGAGGTATTCTTCTTTATGGATTCGGGAAGTTATATGACACAGGAAACAAAGGATAAGTACGGTGTAACGGATGACGGCGAGGTATACGACGGTGTAAAGGAATCACAGGTTCAGTGGTACAGGGATAAGCACGATGCCCTCACCGCAGAGTACGGTATGTTTAAATCTGTGACCGTTGTACATATTCCTCCTTATCAGACAGAGGGCAACTATGAAAACAAAGAGTTTGCCTATGGAGAAAAGCGTGAAGGTGTCTGTGAGTCAGGCTTTGATTCAGGTCTTTTTGACGCTATGCTTGAAAAAGGCAGTGCTCAGGCTGTATATTTCGGTCACGACCATATAAACGATTTCGGCTATGAGTATGAGGGCATTCTTCTTTCATACATCCAGTCATCAGGCTACAGTTCATATAATATGGAAAGCGAATTCGATGCACCCGAAAGTGAGTGGCTTCAAGGCTGTACCTTACTCAACATAGCAGAAGACGGCACTTATACTGCCGAAAGAATATTTAATCATCAATAAAAGGAGTTTTATTTTATGAGATATATTGATAACAAAGCTGAAGATGTAAAAATTGCTTACATCGGCGGCGGCTCAAGAGGTTGGGCGTGGGGTCTTATGAGTGATCTTGCAACAGCAGGCGATATGAGCGGACGCGTTGAGCTTTACG
Organism: Acutalibacteraceae bacterium; assembly: GCA_045537485.1. GTDB lineage: Bacteria > Bacillota > Clostridia > Oscillospirales > Acutalibacteraceae > UBA6857. The sequence goes on from JAZSPQ010000012.1 coordinate 3,828, forward strand.
ATATCGATTTTGAAGCCGCAAAGGCAAATGAGGTAATAGGCAACAAGTATAACGCTCTCCCCGATGCCACATCAAAATGGGAATACAAGGCAGTTGAAACCATCGGCGAAGCCCTTACAGGTGCAGATTTTGTTATTATCTCAATTCTTCCCGGTACCTTTGATGAAATGGAAAGCGATGTTCACGCTCCCGAAGAATACGGCATTTATCAGTCAGTCGGCGATACAACAGGCCCCGGCGGTGTTGTCCGTGCCATGCGTACCCTTCCGATGTTTGAAGAAATTGCAGAGAATATCAAGAAGTATTCACCCGATGCATGGGTTATCAACTATACCAATCCTATGACACTTTGCGTAAAGACACTTTACAGAGTTTTCCCTGAAATCAAGGCTTTCGGCTGCTGTCACGAGGTGTTCGGCACTCAGGATATTCTTGCTAAAATGGCGAGTGTGCTTTTCGGTGAAGATGTAAAGAGAAAGGATGTCAAGGTTAATCCAATAGGTGTCAATCACTTCACATGGCTGACAAAAGCTACCTACAGAAACATCGACCTTTTCCCTTATTACAGACAGTTCTGTGAAAAATACAAGGACGGTTGCACCGAGTATGTTGACCCCGAGTGGCTTAAGGGCTTTCACGGTAATGCACACAAGGTGAAAATCGACCTTTTCAGACGCTTCGGTTACATAGCCGCCGCAGGTGACAGACATCTTGCGGAATTCTGTGAGGGTAAGTGGTACCTTGAATCTCCTGAGAGAGTTGAGGATATGCTCTTCCACCTCACTCCTGTCTGGTCAAGAAAGGACGAGCTTAAAGAGCGACTTGAAAAGAGTAAACGCCTTTTAAGCGGCGAGGAAGAGCTCAAAATAAAGAAAACAGGCGAAGAAGGCGTTAAGCAGATGAGAGCAATTCTCGGTCTTGGAGATTTCGTCACAAATGTCAACCTTCCCAACCGAGGACAGATTGCTAATCTTCCCCTCGGCGCAGTTGTTGAAACAAATGCTGCCTTTACTTCGGGCAGTGTTACACCGGTTGTTGCAGGTGAAATTCCCAAGGTAATCTATCCTCTTATTTCACGCATCTGCACTCAGCAGGAGGTACTCTCCGACGCTATTGCAGAAAGAAATATCGATAAGATTTTCGAGGTTTTTGCAAATGACCCACTTGTTACTTGTTCACTTAAGGAAGCAAAAGAACTGTTCAACAAAATGGTAAATAACACAAAGACATATCTCACCGATTATAACCTCGGCTGATAAGGTTGGAGAAAATATGAAAACATTACCGTTTATTTTTGCCGTGATTTCAGCCTTGATGCCTGTTATAACACAGAAAACGGGACTTTCAGAAAAATACGGCTTTAAAATGAAAATGCTTTGTGCATTTATGTATCTTATCACGGGTGTCATTTCGGCAGTTGCCGTTTACAGAATAACGGCTTATTCACTCCTGATACTTGGTGCACTTACTTTTGGTATTCTTGGTGATTTCTTTCTTGAATACAAGGCGAAAAAGCTTTTTCCCTTGGGTGCCGCATTTTTTGGAATCGGACACATCGTTTACAGCTACACCTTTCTTTTTCTCGGTACTTACAAGGCTTTGCCCCAAACAGCAGCCGTAGTAGGAATTACTCTTGTGCTTTCAGCGGTTATTCTGCTTTTTGCAAAAGTGAAGCTCAGGCTGAAGGGTAAAAAGAAACTGATTTTAGCTTATGCTCCTGTTCTTATTTTTGCTTTTGCGTGCGCTCTTGTTAAAGGAGTTATCTCTCTTAATGAGGGTAATCTTCCCTTCGGTATGTGCCTTATTTTCGGTGGTGTTCTTTTCTTAGCGTCGGACATTATGATAGGTGCGGGCAAGGGCGGCATCAAACGGCCAAAATTTCTGCACAATGCTGTTTCTTACACTTATTTCGCGGCACAGACACTGTTTGCTCTAAGCATATATTTTCAGTAACGAGGTGAACGTATGAACAAAGAATTTATACCCGTGCTTCGGTTTGTTGCCTCCAGTGATGCTCACATAGAGGGTGCCCACTCTGTTGGTTATACAAGGCTTAAAAAGGCAATCGATTTTTCATTGAGCTTGTCTCAGAAGGATGAAAATTACAAAAAACTGGATGTCATACTTATGGCAGGTGACTTTACAGACCACGGCAGACCTGATGAGTTTGATGCCTTCGGGCAGATTTTTAACTATGCAACAGAAAAAGGGACACCGCTTTTAAGCATTGTTGCAAGAGGACACGAATGTATCACCCTCAAAAAGAAATCCCTTGATTATTTCAGAAAAACTACCGGTCAGGAAACAGATTTTCACAGAGTTATCGGCGGTTATCATTTTATCGGACTTTCAACCTGCCGTCTGCCTGCACTTTATTATTCACCGAGGCAGAAAAGGTGGCTGAAACAACAGCTTGATAGTGCAGTAGCAGATACACCTGATAAACCCGTGTTCTTAATGCATCACGAACATGTTAAGTACACCGTTTACGGCAGCAGCAAATTTGACGGATGGGGACACCCGTTTTTTACAAAAATGCTGAAAAAATACCCGAATGTAGTGGATTT
>JAZSPQ010000082.1:0-3147 GCA_045537485.1 Acutalibacteraceae bacterium
GTTTTCGGCTTTGAAAGCAGAGAAACCCGTGACGGAAGAAGCAACATCATAACCTTTAATATTACTGACGGTACATATTCCTATACCTGCAAGGTCTTTGAAAGAAAGGAAAACTGCGAAGCTATCCTTTCAAAAATAAAAGACGGTGTTACGGTTATGCTCCGAGGTGATCTTGCCTTTGATAAATTTTCGGGTGAAAATGTAATTTCGCCAAGAAGCATCAGCCTTGTTGATAAAATACCCAAGACAGACGATGAAGAGGAAAAGAGAGTTGAACTTCACCTTCATACTAAGATGTCAACGATGGACGGACTTACCGATGCTAAGGTGCTCGTCAAGCGTGCTATTGATTGGGGTCACAAGGCTATTGCCATTACCGACCACGGTGTAGCTCAGGCTTATCCCGAAGCTGTTAAAGCGGCAGGCGGTAAGATAAAGATAATCTACGGTATGGAAGCCTATTATATGGATGATACCGACATAAGCTTTGAGGATTGGAAAAAGGGCAAAAACAAGTATTTCCACATGATTATCCTTGTAAGAAACCTTACGGGTCTCAAGAATCTCTATAAGCTTATTTCACTTTCAAATCTTACATATTTCTACCGCAGACCCATAATTCCAAAAAGTGAGCTTGTAAAGCACCGTGAGGGACTTATCATCGGCTCAGCCTGTGAAGCGGGTGAGGTTTACAGAGCCATTGCAGAGGGCAAAAGCGACGAAGAAATATTGAAAATTGCATCTTTTTACGATTATCTTGAGATTCAGCCCTGCGGTAACAACGAATATATGATCCGCTCTGAAAAGTTCCCGGGTGTAAAGAGCAAGGAGGATATTCAGAACTTCAACCGCAAGGTTATCCATGTTGCCGACGCCCTCGGTAAAATGACCGTTGCCACCTGTGACGTACATTTCATTGATCCGGGTGATGCAAAATACAGAGCAATACTTATGGCAGGTAAGGGCTTCACTGATGCTGACAATCAGGCACCTCTTTATTTCAGAAACACAAAGGAAATGCTTGCCGAGTTCGACTATCTCGGCGAAGAAACCGCAAAAGAAATCGTTATTACCAATACAAACAAAATTGCGGATATGATTGAAAAAATCATTCCCATTCCCTCGGGTAACTATCCGCCTCACCTTGACGGCGCCGATGAGGAGCTTACAAGGCTCTGCTGGGAAAAGGCAAAGGCTCAGTTCGGTGACCCGGTACCCGAGTACGTTGCAAATCGCCTTGAAAAGGAGCTTACTTCGATTATCAAGCACGGCTTCGGCGTTCTTTATATGATTGCTCAGAAGCTTGTTAAAAACTCCGAGGAACACGGTTATCTTGTCGGCTCGCGAGGTTCGGTAGGCTCGTCCTACGTTGCCAATGCCTCGGGTATTTCTGAGGTTAACCCGCTTGCACCTCATTACCGTTGTCCTAAGTGCAGATACAGTCAGTTCTTCCTTAAGGGTGAGGTCGGCTCAGGCTACGACCTTCCGCCTCTTGACTGTCCCGAGTGCGGCACACCTATGGTACGTGACGGACACGACATTCCCTTTGAAACCTTCCTCGGCTTCAAGGGCGATAAGAGCCCTGATATAGACCTTAACTTCTCGGGTGAATATCAGTCGAGAGCCCACCGCTATACCGAAACTCTTTTCGGTGACGGCTACGTTTTCAAGGCGGGTACTATTCAATCCGTTGCGGACAAAACGGCTTACGGCTATGTTAAAAAGTACCTTCAGGAAAGAAATATTGTCGTTTCCCGAGCCGAAGAAGACAGACTCACAAGAGGCTGCACAGGTGTTAAGAAAACATCGGGTCAGCACCCGGGTGGTATGGTTGTTGTACCCAGTGAATTTGAATTTTCCGATTTCACTCCTGTTCAGCATCCTGCCGACGATATAAACAGTGACAATACAACTACCCACTTCGACTTCCATGCCCTTCACGATACAATTCTTAAGCTTGATAATCTGGGCCATGATGTTCCGTCGCTTTATAAACACCTTGAGGATTTGACAGGTGTTCCGCCAATGGATACGGATATCTGTGACCCGAAGGTTTATGAGCTTATCTTAAGCCCCGCACCCTTAGGTGTAACCGCTGAGGATATCGACTGCCCCACGGGTACACTTTCTATCCCCGAAATGGGTACTCCCTTCGTTATACAGATGCTTCTTGATGCACAGCCTAAGAATTTCTCCGACCTTCTTCAGGTTTCGGGTCTTTCCCACGGTACCGACGTTTGGCTGGGGAATGCTCAGGATCTTATCAAAGAGGGCATCTGCACTATTTCCGAGGTTATCGGTAGTCGAGACAACATCATGGTTTATCTTATGCATAAGGGTGTTGAGCCAAGTATGGCGTTCAAGATTATGGAAATCGTACGTAAGGGTAACGCCACAAAGCTTCTGACAGAGGAGCATATCAACACAATGAAGGAAAACGGTGTTGAGCAGTGGTATATCGATTCCTGTATGAAAATCAAGTATATGTTCCCGAAGGCTCACGCTGCGGCATACGTAAGTGCGGCACTGAGGCTCGGCTGGTACAAGATTTACTATCCTCTCGAATATTATGCAGCCTTTATGACGGTACGAGGCGGTGACCTTGAAGCGACTACCGTACTTCAGGGAAGAGATGCAGTCAAGCGAAGAATGGCAGAAATCAAAATGAAGGGTAAGGAAGCTCAACCCAAGGAGCTTAGTATGTATCCCACCCTGCAGGTTGTTAACGAAATGATGGCAAGAGGTGTGGAGTTCCTTCCCGTTGATATTTATAAGTCAACAGCCACCACTTACGAAATCGAGGACGGAAAAATCCGTATGCCCTTCGGTGCTCTTGCAGGCGTTGGCGAAAATGCGGCTATTGCTCTTGCTCAGGCGAGAGAAGGCAATTCTGAGTTTGTTTCAATAGACGACTTTGCGCAGAAGGCATCGGCTTCAAGTGCTGTTATTGAAGCTCTCCGTCAGGTAGGTGCCTTCGCAGACCTTCCAGAAACAAGACAGATGAGCTTGTTTGATATGTAATTATTACCTGCCTCTCCTGAAAGGAGAGGTGCCCGAAGGGCGGAGAGGTTGAAAAAACTCAATCCTATAACTATTCTCCGCCAACCTTCTCATAAAAATACACTTAAAGGAGACAACTACTATGTC
>JAZSPQ010000004.1:0-4859 GCA_045537485.1 Acutalibacteraceae bacterium
CAGACAAGATAGCAATAAAGCAAGACAGAAGAGACAGAAGAGAGTACGTGCGAAGATCACAGGTACTGCTGCATGTCCCCGTCTTAATGTTTACCGTTCACTCAGCCACATCTACGCTCAGTTAATCGATGACGTTGCAGGCGTTACACTCGCAGCAGCATCAACTGTAGAGAAGGAATTTACAGAGTACGGCGGTAACAAAGAAGCAGCTCACAAGGTGGGCGAAACATTAGCAAAGCGTGCTTTGGAAAAGGGCATCGAAGAATGCGTATTTGACAGAGCAGGTTACATTTATCACGGTCGTGTACAAGAGCTTGCAGAAGGCGCTCGTGCCGGCGGCCTGAAGTTCTAAGAGGAGGAAATTGATTATGACTAAAATTGATGCATCAGCTTATGAACTTACAGAACGTGTTGTTGCCATAAACCGTGTATCCAAGACTGTTAAGGGTGGTAGAATTTTCAAGTTCGCAGCTCTTGTAGTTGTTGGCGACGGTAACGGAATCGTAGGATTCGGTCTTGGCAAGTCAGGCGAAGTACCCGACGCTATCCGTAAGGGTATCGAAGACGCTAAGAAAAATCTTATCAAGGTTTCTCTTAAGGGTACAACAATTCCCCACGAAATCATCGGTAAGTTCGGCGCAGGCGTAGTTCTTCTTAAGCCTGCTGCACCCGGTACCGGAGTTATCGCAGGCGGCCCCGTTCGTGCCGTTGTTGAAACAGTCGGTATTAAGGATATTCGTACAAAGGCTCTTCGTTCAAACAATCCCTGCAACGTAGTAAGAGCTACAATTGACGGTCTTGCAAGACTTCGCAGCGCTGAAGAAGTAGCTGAGATCCGCGGTAAGACTGCAAAAGAAATCTTAGGTTAAGGAGGGCGTTCAAGATGGCAGATGTAAAGGTAAAGCTCGTAAAAAGCCTTATCGGTTCAAAGAAAGATCAGATTGCTACCGCCCACGCACTTGGTCTTAAGAAAATCGGCGATATTTCAGTTCAGCCGAATAACCCCCAGACTCAGGGTAAGGTGAAGAAAATCGCTCACCTTATCGAGACCACCGAAGCATAATTTGAGGAGGTGCGCAAAATGAAATTACATGAACTTTCACCTGCAGCAGGTTCAACCAAGGAGCGTAAGCGTATTGGTCGTGGCGCAGGTTCCGGTCAGGGTAAAACTGCCGGTAAAGGTCACAAAGGTCAGAAGGCACGTGCCGGCAGAGGCATGCGTCCCGGCTTCGAAGGTGGCCAGATGCCCCTTCAGAGAAGAATCCCCAAGAGAGGCTTCAACAACATCTTTGCAACAGAAATGGCAATCGTAAATGTTGCTGCTCTTGATAAGGCTTATGAAGCAGGAGAGGCAGTTACAGTTGATTCTCTCATCGAAAAGGGTCTTGTTAAGAAGGCTCTCGACGGTATTAAGATTCTCGGTCACGGCGAGCTTACAAAGGCTCTCACAGTTCAGGCTAATGCTTTCAGCGAATCTGCAAAGCAGAAGATTGAAGCAGCTGGCGGAAAGACCGAGGTGCTGTAATTATGATTAGTACTTTCATAAATGCTTGGAAGGTTGCAGACCTTCGTAAGAAGATGCTCTTCACAGCACTTATAGTATTGATTTTCCGTATCGGTGCAGCTATTCCGCTGCCCTTCACAAACATCACCAACTCAATCGTTCAGGATACCGATGAAACCTTCTTCGGCTATCTGGCTATGATGACAGGTGAAGCATTTTCAATGGGTACGATTTTCGCTTTGTCAATCACACCCTACATCAACAGCTCAATTATCATCCAGCTTCTTACTGTTGCTATTCCCGCCCTTGAAAGACTTTCAAAGGAAGGCGAAGAAGGCAGAAAGAAGATTGCAACCATCACAAGATACACCACAATCGGTCTTGCTCTTTTACAGAGTACAGCATACTTCATCTACCTCAGAGCACAGGGACATGTTATCTATGATCCCGCAACACTCTCTCCCTTCACAGGCTTTGCAGGTGTGCTTCAGGGTATTACGGTTGTTCTTTGCTTAACTGCCGGTTCAACATTCGTAATGTGGCTTGGTGAGCAGATTAACGATAAGGGTATAGGTAACGGTATTTCAATCATCCTTTTTGCAGGTATCGTTGCAAGATTCCCCACAACAATCACAATGCTTTATTCTTACTTCGAAGCAGGTAAGGCATACTATGCACTTGTTCCCATCGTTGTTATCTCTCTTCTTGCAATGATTGCTTTCATCGTTTGGATGGATAACGCAGAAAGACGTATTCCCGTTCAGTATGCTAAGAGAGTTGTCGGCCGTAAGATGTACGGCGGTCAGAGCACACATATCCCCATCAAGGTTAATATGTCAGGTGTTCTTCCCGTTATCTTCGCTTCATCAATTCTTTCCGTTGTTCCCACTGTTCAGATGCTCTTCTTCCAGGGTAAGACTCTTAGCAAAGGTTTAGAGACATTCTTCGGAATTTTTGCAACAGATCACTGGGTATACGCAATTATGTATTTCTTCCTGATTCTTTTCTTTGCTTACTTCTATGCAAGCATTCAGTATAATCCGGTTGAAATGGCTAACAACATCAGAAAGAACAGCGGTATGGTTCCCGGACTTCGTCCCGGTAAGCCCACAGCAGATTATATCAAGAAGATCCTCGGCAGAATCACACTTCTCGGTGCTCTTCTTCTTTCAGTTGTGGCACTTTTCCCGAATGTTCTCGGTCTTTTCACAAAGCTCATCGGCTCACCCATGCAGCTTTCACTCGGCGGTACATCACTTATCATTGTTGTAGGTGTTGCACTTGAAACCGTTAAGCAGCTTGAAAGCCAGATGATGATGAGACACTATAAGGGCTTCCTTGACTAATATTTAAAGGAGATGTAAACCATGAAGTTAATACTTTTAGGTGCACCCGGCGCAGGTAAGGGTACTCAGGCAGAGGTAATCTGCAATCACCTTTCAGTGCCGACAATCTCAACAGGTAACATTATCCGTGCGGCTCTAAAGGCTGAAACGGAAATGGGACTCAAAGCCAAGGAATTTATAAATAACGGTCAGCTTGTTCCCGATGAGGTAGTTATCGGAATTATAAAGGAACGCCTCGCTGAGGACGATTGCAAAAACGGCTTCATCCTCGACGGCTTCCCCAGAACAATCCCTCAGGCTGAAGCTCTTGACGAAATGGGCATCGAAATTGATAAGGTTATCGATATCGAAGTGCCCGACGAAAAAATCGTTGAGAGAATGAGCGGCAGAAGAGTATGTCCCGCTTGCGGTAACTCATACCACCTGCTTTATAAGAAGCCTGAGAAGGACGGCATCTGCAACGCTTGCGGCGCAGAGCTCATCATCAGAGCTGACGATCATCCCGATACGGTTAAAGAAAGACTTGATGTATATCACAGTCAGACTGAACCGCTCAAGGAATACTATGGAAAGAAAAACAAGCTTTTCATAGTTGAGGGACAGGAGGAAGTAGCTGATACTTCCGCTCTTGTACTCAAAGCATTGGAGGAATAAGCATGATAGTGCTCAAAACCAGCCGTGAGCTCGCTCTCATGAAAGAGGCGTGCAGAATTTCGGCAGGAGCACTCAAGGTGGCCGGAGAAGCAGTCAGACCCGGTATCTCAACATGGGAAATCGACAAGATTGCTTACGACTATATAAAGAGTCAGGGTGCTGAACCCAACTTTCTCGGTCTTTACGGTTTTCCGGCTACTGCGTGCATTTCCATAAATGATGAGGTTATTCACGGAATTCCCTCCAAAACCCGTATCCTCAAGGCGGGGGACATCGTCTCCATTGACCTTGGAGCCAAAAAAGGCGGATACAACGGTGACAATGCCGCTACTTTTGCCTGCGGTGACATAAGTGACGAGGCAAAGCGGCTGATGGATACCACAAGAGAGAGCCTTTATGAGGCAATCAAATTTGCGGTTCCCGGCGGCAGACTCGGCGATATCGCCCACGCTGTTCAAAGCTATTGCGAGGAGCGTGGCTACGGTGTAGTCAGAGAGTACACCGGTCACGGAATAGGAAAGGAATTACATGAAGACCCCAGTGTACCGAATTACGGTACAGCCGGCCGAGGCGTACGCCTGTTAGCGGGCATGACAATCGCTATTGAGCCGATGATTAACCAAGGCACTGCACGAATCAAGGTCCTTCCCGACGGCTGGACGGTCAAAACCATTGACGGTAAGCTGTCAGCCCATTTTGAGCATACGGTGGCTATCACTAAGGACGGTCCCGTAATACTCACAAAGGTGTGAGATGAAAATGGATTTTAAGGTAGGACAGGTTGTTGTTTCGGCAGCAGGTCACGATAAAGGTGAAATGCTGGTAATAGCAGGCTTTGATAAAAACAGGGTTCTTGTGTGTGACGGAAAGCAGCGAAAGCTCGAAAGGCCTAAAGCAAAAAATCCGAAGCACCTTAAAGGAACCGAAATCCTCTTAGATGAGGACTCAATAGCAACAAATCGTAAGATTAGAAAAACGCTTAATAAAACAGCGAACCCAGGAGGGTAAAGGTTATGTCAAAACAGGATATGATTGAAATCGAAGGAATCGTTGCTGAGGCTCTTCCCAACGCAACCTTCCGTGTAGAACTCGAAAACGGTCACAAAATTTTAGCCCACATCTCAGGTAAGCTCAGAACGAATTATATTCGTATCCTTCCCGGAGATAAGGTTACAGTCGAGATGTCTCCATACGACTTAACCCGCGGCCGCATAACATGGAGAGCAAAATAATAAAAACAACAGTTTGAATTTAAAGGAGGCAATCCTATGAAAGTCAGACCTTCTGTAAAGAAAATATGTGAAAAATGCAAGGTAATCAAGCGTCACGGTAAGATCATGGTTATCTGCGAAAAC
>JAZSPQ010000116.1:0-3635 GCA_045537485.1 Acutalibacteraceae bacterium
CCTTTAATGCGGTGAATTTCAGCCATAGCTTTGCCGAGAGAGTACATAACTCCGTCGTATTCCTCCTTGCTGAGCTTCGTTTTATTAAGCATCGTACCCGCCGCAAAATCCATAATAAGATATTTACACTCATATCCGTCATTGTAGTTATATCCGTGTATTTTCGGAAAATATCCGCTTTCGGCACCCTGCAGAAGCTCATATACTTTTGCTTCTGTTTCAATAAGTCCCTTTTCATAGGTGAGCACTTCCCTGTCAGCATCACCGACTATCTTTATTGCATACTCACCTTTTTCGGTACTGACCCTGAAAACACGGTTGAAGGTACCGCCCTTAAGCTCGCAAATTTCAGCCACCTCACCGAGAGAATGCCTTTTAAATATTTCATTTATAACGGAAATATTCTCAGGTGTATTTCTTTTCATAGATACCTCCGAAGTGCATCTGCACGCCTTTTTGTTTTTTTGCCGTTAACGGGATATCCCGAATTATAATAGTGCTCAATCTCGGTAAAAAGCTCATAAAAAGCCATTTTTTCCATACAGTTTTCAGAAAGTGCTTTTTTCTCCTTGTACTTTTCAAAAAGCTTCAGATGTCTGCCGTTAGCGTTATTAAGCTGGTACAAATCATATTCGCTGTCGGCCCACATACATCCGCAGGGGTCAATAACCGCTGCAACGCTGCAGCTTTTTCTGTCAACGAGAATGTTCCACATATTATAGTCGCCGTGAATAAGGGATGCTTGTGTTACAGGCAGATAAAATACCTTATCAAAGCTTTCATAGGCCTTTTGCATCACATCAAGCACATAGCCCTCAAGCTGACCTTTTTTATGCAGCTTTTCTGCCATTTTTAAGATTTCAACAGCCCGCTTACTATAATACTCATTGAAGGTTTTGTATCGGATATCACTGTCAAGCTCTCCGAAGCCGTCGGGATTATGTATATTATGAAAGGCAAGCAGATTATTGACAACCTGCTCTGCCAACCTCTCTCTTTTTAAAGGATTTAGGTAAAATACTATGCCGCCGTTTTCTCCTTTCAGACAATTCATGGCAAGAATATCCTGAGAGAAGCTCTCGTCAGCTGAGTGTGTCCACAAAATATTCGGCATAGGGGATGGAGCATGCTCAGCAAGAATTCCTAACTGAGAAACCTCTTTTTTCATAATCCCTTCAGATTTATAGACTTTTACAATAAGGGGCTCTGTCTTTTCATATTCAAGCCTGTAAACATCGGCATAAAAGCCTCCGCCGATACGCTTAAAGCTCTTGTGGACTTTTTTCTGCTTTTTATCAATAAATTCTTGCAACAGCATCAAAATCACTCCCGGGAACCTTCAGTCGATTTCTATAATAACATTGGTGTCGTCTTCCGTAACAATATCTAAAATCACACCCGTGATACCCTCGTCAACCATTGTCAGTATTTCTGCAAGCTGTTCCTCGGAAATATAGTCACCGCCGACTGCATTTGAAATACTTACTCCAAGCCTTGCAAATCTTTTCACAACAGACAAAGGCAAGGCAATTCTTATCGGCTTCTGCATAGGTCTGAGCACACGGATAACGAGCCTGAGCTTATCAATATTCTTTCGCTGCTTTCTCTCCTTTTCGGGTACGGGAGCCTTAACTCTGCCCGTGAGAAGCTCATCAACAGTAATACCGAATATATCTGCAATAGCAGGTAAAAGTGTAATATCAGGGCAGGAAATATCGTTTTCCCATTTTGACACTGCCTGAGGCGTAACGCCCAAAAGCTCGGCAAACTCCCCCTGAGTGAAGTTTCTCCGCTTTCTGTATTGTGATATTCTTGAACCGAGTGTTTCATTGACAGTGCCTTCATTATTCTGCTTTTCGGTATTTTCATTGTCTGACTTATTGAAAACAGTCATATCGATTCTCCCTTTCTCTTTTGTTGCCGGCTTACAAGGCTATTTTACCCTCACGGAAAGAAAAATTCAAGCAACAGTCAGTTAAAAGGGGGATTTTTTGTTAAACTAAAGGTTGAAAAATATCAAAAAACGGAGTAAACCGTAGGTTTAGCGAACGAAAAAGCAACAAAAGACAGGGGACAGTTCCATATCTTTTTTTGTTTGCAAAATCAACAAGGACGGCCAATGGCCGCCCCTGCAAATCAGATTAAACGGTTATAAAAAGCACAGTTAACCTTTAAATTTAGTGTTGTATTCTGCCAGATCCTCGCTTTGACGAAAATATTTTCTGAAAGCATCAACTATATCTTTTTCTTCACTTAAAATCAGAGTCAAAGCACTATCCCAAGGTACAATTTCTATTTTCGCCAACGGATGCTGCAGCGTTAAAGGATTTTGCCAGAAGCCCGGATAGCCGTCAGCGTAAGGGAGATTATATTTCAACACTTCATCAAGCTCAACAGATTTTTCAAACCCGGACAACACCGCCCACACCCACTGATAATCTGCTTTTTCAACAATCTCTGTAAGCTTTTCACCACTTATCCAACAATATCCTTTTTCAAGTATTTCATCAGTCACATAATTGTAGGGATAGCAGTCACAATCTGTAATCAGCCAGTTATATTCAACCTGTTTGTTGTTAATAAAATCAAAAACTTTATTGAGGTCAGTGTAATACCTCTCGCCTTTTTCGTTTATCGCTCCGTAAACCATTTGACTCTCTCCTTTTTATTTGTTATATCATAAACAATACTGTTTGTCAATAACACCCGCACCGCATTCGGCGGCTAGGTCAGCGGACACGGATTTGGTTTGCTTCGGTGGGATTACGGCAGGAGCAAGCCCCTGCCCTACAATCACAAACTCCTATTCCCTACAAAAAAAGCATCCGTTTTCACGGATGCTTTTTACTGTTTATCTTCTGCCACCTCTGCGGTCACCATCACGACGGGGTCTGGGGCGTCTGGGAGCTTCTTCACCGTCATCTTCGGGTGTGAGACCTTCGATTTCGATAAGAGCGTCTCTTCTTGAAAGATTGATTCTGCCCTGATCGTCAATTTCGAGAACCTTAACGATTACCTCGTCACCAACTGTTACGCAGTCTTCAACCTTTTCTGTTCTCTTAACATCGAGCTTTGAGATGTGTACAAGACCTTCCTTACCGGGAGCGATTTCAACGAATGCACCGAAGGACATAAGGCGTGTAACAACACCGCGGAAGATTGCGCCAACCTCGGGATCGTTTGCGATTGTTTCGATGATTGTGATTGCACGCTTAGCGTTATCAAGGTCAATAGCTGAAACGAAGATTGAACCGTCCTCGTTAACGTCAACCTTACATTCGCATTCAGCGCAGATCTTCTGAATAACCTTACCCTGCTTACCGATAACGTCACCGATCTTTTCAACGTCGATCTTTGTGGTGAGCATCTTGGGTGCATACTTTGAAAGCTCTGCTCTGGGCTCTGCAATACAGGGAATCATAACCTCATCAAGAATCTTGCATCTTGCATCGTAGGTCTTTTCAAATGCTTCCTTGATGATTTCGGGAGTAAGTCCGTGTACCTTAAGGTCCATCTGAATAGCTGTGATACCCTTCTTTGTACCTGCTACCTTGAAGTCCATATCGCCGAAGAAATCTTCGAGACCCTGAATGTCAACCATTGTCATAAAGCGGTCGCCTTCTGAGATAAGACCG
>JAZSPQ010000003.1:0-20947 GCA_045537485.1 Acutalibacteraceae bacterium
CCTGAATGGGAGCTCGTCGGCAGATATATTGACGAGGGTATCACGGGTACCTCTGCCGAGAAAAGACCGCAGTTTATGAAAATGATTCGTGATGCCAAGCAGAAAAAGTTTGATATGATTATCACCCGTGAGGTGTCCCGTTTTGCGAGAAATACCGTTGACACTCTGCAGTACACAAGAGATCTGAAGGCAAAGGGCGTTGAGGTGTTCTTCATAAATGACAACATCAAAACCTTTGATGGTGACGGAGAGCTTCGTCTCACTATTATGGCGACTCTTGCTCAGGACGAAAGCCGTAAAACCTCGGTGCGAGTGAAAAGCGGTCAGCAGACCTCAATGAACAACGGCACATTCTACGGCAACGGAAACATTTTAGGCTACAGAAGACATCAGGAACTTCTGCCCGACAATAAGAAAAAGGTGGATTTCTTCATTGACCCGGAGCAGGCTGAAACAGTCAGGCTCATATATGATATGTATCTTGCGGGCAACGGACTTACCAAGATAAAGGAAGAGCTTGAACGCCGAGGCAGAAAAACTGCTATGGGTAAAACAAGATGGTATGAAACCGTAATAGGCCACGTGCTGAAAAACACATTCTACTGTGGAATCATAACCTATCACAAGGAATATACTCCCGACTATCTCACGCAGAAAAAGATTAAAAATTACGGTGAGGTTGAACTGATACAGGTAAAGGGAAGACACGAGCCGATTATTACTGAAGAAGAATTTGAAAGGGTGCAATTAATTATGGCAAGTAAAACAGCTCAGATGAAAAATCTTAATACAGGCAGAAGAAGTACAACGGGTAAAAGACCGAGAACAACAGTATGGGGCAAGCTCCTTATATGCGAATGCGGTCACCGATTTAACACGAAGCTCTGGAGAAAAGAGGGAGATAAATCCATTATCGGTTATCAGTGCTATGACTCGGTCCGTACCGGGTCATACGAAAGCCGAAAGAAAAAGGGCTTACCTCTTGACGGCATTTGCCGTGTGCCTATGATTCCTGAGTGGAAGCTGCAGATGATGGCGAATTATATTTTCCGTAATTATCTTTCGGAAAAGGACAAGGTGCTTGCCCTTGCCAACTCAATGCTCGAAGCTCACATTGACGATAAAGAGGATGATGTGGATTATGAGGCAATCATCGAGAAAAAGTACAAGGAGGTTGAAAGGCACAGAACGAAGCTCAGTAATTTCATTGATATGAGGGCAGAGGGGGAAATCGACAAGGAGTCTTTCACAGCAAAAACTGCCGAGGTGAAAGAAGAGATAGCAAAGCTCTCTGCCGAAATCGAGGAGCTTCAGCAGAAGCTTAACAAAGAGCCTGTAATTACAGACTATAAGGACAAGCTGACGGTGCTTCAGTATGCACTCGAGCAGTACACAAATGCGGATGAAAAAGACATCCCCGAAAGTGTGATTGAGGCCTTCGTAGTGAAGATTGTAGTAAGGCAAGACGGCTTCGATTGGTATCTTCGCTTTGACGGTGACCCCAATGACCCTCTTCATATGAAGACCGAGGGTAAAAGGAGAAAAAACAGTTCTGTTTCTGTGGCTGGCGGTAAACTGCCAACCAAGCAGAATTGCGACACAGGCTGCTATTGCTAACCAATAAGCTAATCGCTTAACTTAAAGTTAATCCCCGCCGAGCAATCGGCGGGGTGTTTTTTATATAGTTTAACGCTTATTTATAATTGAATTTAAAAACAGAGTCTCCATCTTTATCACAAAGCAACACTCTGAAATATTCCAGGTTGGGAAGTTCATTTTTTATTTCATCGGGGATACTTTCTGCTGAATTTTCATCGTAGCCAAATGATTTTAATAAATTTAAGATTGAATCCAGCGTTTCGCTTGAGGTGTCTATATCTGTTTTATATTTTAAAATAAATCCCCTGTCTTTAGCTTCGATTGTTGCGGTACAGTTAAGAGGAGTTATTAACGTGACGATAGTTGAGTTAAGAGATTCATATATTTCGATAAGCTTGTCTCCGTTAGCTTCAATGTATTCCTCTATCTCATCAGCAACGGCATCAACTGTGGGCTCATCATCTTTATCTGATGAACCGCAGGCGGCAAAGGTGAACAATATAATAAGTGCTAATAAAAGTGCGGTTGATTTTTTCATCTTGGTTTCTCCTTTGTTTTTAGTGGTTAAAGTATATCATTATAATTTTGAAAAATCAATATAACTTATTTTTTTATCTGTATTAACGAGGGTTTATTGTAAAAATTTGCTCACATGATAAAAACCTCCCTTCTCTCCCCACGGTAAGATTTCCGTTTGCATTTTTTTCCATTATATGTTAAACTAATCCGAAGAAAACATTTTGCAAAGGAAGAGATATATGAAGACCACTGAAAAAATCCTGAAAAGTGAGCAGCGTGAAATTACACGGCTCGGAAAAGTGCAGAAAAAAAGCTCCGGCGGCAAGTATTTCTTTGTTCTGCTCTTGCTCATTGCCATAGTCAATATCCTCGACGAGGTTACAAGTAACCTGACCGTTACGGTGCAGTCCTCTTTTGTAACGGAGTTTTTTGTCAACAACCCCTTTATGGGCAAATACTACTCCTATGAAGACGGTCTTGCTTTTCATTCGGGTATAGGCGTGTTTACATACGTTTTGGGTCTGTTCACTCCCTTTTATAAGGCTCTTGCCGATAAGTGGGGCAGAAAGCCGCTTTTCGTTATGTCAACCCTCGGAATGGCTTTGGGACTTTTAGTTATTCATCTGTCCTCAAGCTATATAATGTTCCTTGTGGGCTTTGCAATTATCAGCTTCTTTATGGGTCACGATATACAGATTATATATATCCTCGAGGAGGCTCCCGATAAGCATAGAGCAAAGATTTACAGCTTCCTTAAAAGCTTCGGCATCTTAGGCGTTATACTTATTCCTACCTTAAGAGATATTCTTATGGGTGACGACGCTGCAAAGTGGCGTGAGATTTTCCTCGTACCTGCTCTTTTAGGCTTTGCGGCAGTTGCTCTCGTACTTCTCTTTGCCAAGGATACAAAGGTATTTATAAACGAAAGAATCGAGTACCTTTCCCGTCCTTATGAAGAAAGACAGGCGGAAAAGGAGCTTAAAAAGCAGCAGAAGCAGGCTCAACGCAATCAGTCCGGCGTATTCAACGGCGTAAAATATATTTTCGCAAATAAAGATACAAAAATGCTTATTATCGCCCATATCATTTTTGACTCTGCAATGCCTGCGATTGCACTGTACTTCGAATCTACAATGCATCAGGCAGGAATGAGCACAAGCAGTATCACAAAAGCTCTGTTTATGGTGCCGGTGATTTACGCTTCAATTACCTTCCTTTCAGGCTTTATTGCGGATAAGCTCGGCAGAAAGATTACCGTTACCGGCTTCTCCGTAACCTGTGTGGCAGGCTATTGCCTTTTTGTTGCAGGCATACTTCTCGGCTGGAATCCTTATCTTATAGGCTCCTTTGCAGGTCTTTATCAGGGCTCCTACTGGATAGGCAGAGACTATATGAACGTTATGATGACCGAAAAGGTACCTACGGATATCCGTGCATCGGTTGTCGGTGCCGAGGGACTTCTGGTTATCATCGGTCTTGTTGTGGGCTACGGCTCAATTATTGCAGGTATAACTCTTCTGCCTATATGGTGGGCTTGTCTTGCAATATCGATTCCCGCCGTCAGCATTGCGGCAATTATGTTTGCCCTTAAGGTTAAGGAAACAAAGGGTGCAAATCTTGATGCGATAGAATAAAGGTACAGCCTGAAAAGTTTAACCCCACTGAGAAATCAGTGGGGCTTGTTTGTATAAAATATGATTTTCGTTCAACCCGTTCAATTCTGTCTGACAGGTGGTGTGTTATATTAAAGTCCGTTTTTTTGGACATATCATGTGATATAATGTAGCTGTAAGAAGGTTATAAGGAGGTAATTATATGAAAAATAAAAGCTGGCAGTATCCCTTTCCTACCTTTGCCGATAAGTATTTTGACAGTAATAAGGACGGTAAGCTTGATACCTTTGAAACAGCATTCCGGGATATGTACCTTAACGAACTGAACCGAAAAGCTGAAGACTACAGAAAAACAGAAGGCGCGAAAAAACAGTATACGGTATACTATAATGACGATATTACCGCAGCTGATGCTAATGAGAATAAAAAGCCCGAAAAAAACACCTCAAGCGGTGTGCAACTTGTTACAATTCTTCTTGTTGTGATTATATCGGTCATAGGCGTTATAGCAGCTTTGTCAACGAAGGGGACTATATTCACCCAAGCAATGATTATATTTGTGGCTTTCCGTATCGGTAAAGCACTTTTAAAAGCAGGAGGAGTATATAAATAATGTCTGTTTTAATTCTAATTGGTATTGGTGTAATCTGTGGGTGTGCCGCACTTAAGGACAAATACACACCGGCAACAAAATATGATATAAATATGTCTGAACAAGAAAAAACAAAATGGGTTTTTGAACAGAATCATAAACGCATTGACAAGATTATGAGAAAGTATAGGTGATTCTGAATGTATTTAGCAGATGATACACTTGGCGGAAAAATTCGAAAGTCGATTATTGAAAATGCCGCTGATGAGCAAGTAACTATGATTCCCGCTAAGCATTTCGGAGATATCTATATAATCGGTGAACAGCACAAGGAAGCTGCGGAATATTACAAAGAAAAGATAGCGGAACGTAAAACAAAGGGCGCAGAAATCAAACTCCATTTTGAAGTGGAGGAAAAATTTAATGTTGCACTTTATAACAAGCAGAATTGAAAAAGCTTGTTCCAAAAGCTGGTAAGGAGATATATTAAAACATAATTTGACAATACCGCTCCGCTGATATATAATTATAATTACAAAAAATACCGGTTTGTATAATGTTGAAAGGATGAAAAAATGAAAAATAACAGTCTTATCAAATCTCTTTGCATCGGCACTCTTTTCTGTGCCTTTGTATACGGTCTTGCACTTCCTTTCTTCTGGGGGAATAACCCTGCATCTGAACTGGGGACACTTTCCCTGCTTTGTGAAAACAGAAAAATATATTTCTGGCTGTGGGGAATACTTACCTCGGGCGGTATATTCATCAATACCCAGTATATGTATAACAAGTTCGGGATAAAAAGCAAATTTCTCACTGCTCTCGGCGCACTCGGCTTTGTGAGCATTTGCGCTGTTGCTCTCACTCTTGGCCACAGCATTGAGGACTGGAATCCGAAGAGACTCGCTCACTGGATTGCTACCGGTGCATTTATAGCCTTTACCGTGGCTTCGATTGCACTTTACTTTATCATTAACCGCAAAAAGCACCCGAAATTTGACTTGCTTACGGTTTGTACCTTTTTGATTCTCGGCACTTTTGTTGTTATTTTCGCCGTTGTGGGTAAAAGCGCACTTATGGAAATGATACCTCTTGCGCTGATTGAGGTTTTTCTCTTTGCTGTCAATTTTACTCCTTGGATAAAGGCTGAATAATTGCTGAAGCTCTTGCCGGTGAATTGAAGGAGCCTTCAAATATTGACAAAAGCCAAATAAACGACTATAATATATATAACCATAAAGAGTGCGTGAGGGACAAGCCCTGTGACCGCCGACAACCTGCTCAACAGAGTAAGGTGCCAAAGCTTGTACGATGGTGTGAGATAAAATGAGTGATTTACACATCCGTCGTAACGATGGGTGTGTTTTTTCTCTCTTTAGGGTGTAACACTTGAAAGGAGGGATAATATGTCAAAAATCAAAGCATTGCTGTCTGAACACAAGGGCAGAATCTATATTTATCTTGCAACTGCGGAAATTGGTAAGCAGTTTTTGCAGGATGCTGAAAATGAAGGTTTTACCTTTGCCGACGGTGTAAAGCCGACAGAAAGAGAACCGGACAGTATTTTTGCAATCAACGACGATATGACTATCAACTATGTGGGCTTTATCGGACATATGGCATACGGGGCGGCGGAAAAAATCGGCAACCGCCCCCTTGTTAAAATTGACTACAGAGACATAACCAATCAGGTAAGGAAAAATATATAAGAAACAGCAGGCAGCTTTGATTTGAAGCTGCCTGCTTTATATGTGTATTGATTTTTTTCTTTAGTCTCTGTAAAGCTTTTCTATTTCTTCAATAGGTCCTGCAAAATCCTTTGAGACTGTTGCGCCAAGGTTCTTTTCGCCCTTAATAAAGCCACCGAACATAAAGCCCTTGACGTCGGTTGACATCTGGAACTTTGAAATTACGTTGGTGAGAGCCTTTTTCTTGTCCTCGTTCTGAAGGTAAATGCAGTTTTCGAGAGTGATCTCAATCTTTGCATCAGCCTTTGCGGTGAGGGTGATGTCGAGTGTCTTGCCGACCTTCTTTGCTTCAAACTTTGCTTCCTTGCCGTTTACCGTTACGGTAACATCGGCATCGGTTACATCCTTGAACTTAAGAGTGAAGCTTCTCTTTGCGGGAACAACCGCTGCAGTACCCTCTACCTTGTTTATGCAAAGAGTAACCTTGTCGCCCTGCTGTGTTACGGTGAATGAGGTCTTGAGATATTCACCCTGCTGATAGGAGAGAGTCTCACCGTCGTCCTCGTAAAGGTTGAAGGTGTTGTTTCCTCTGTATACGAGCACCTCAAGCTCTTCGGGGTTGGAGCAGTCGTTGAGTCTGTCGTTTTTGCTCATGGGGATGATTGCACCCTCCTTGGCAAGTACGGGGATATAGTCTATATCACGGTACATCTTGACGAACTGATTGCCCTTGTAAATTCTGCCTGTGAAGATGTCGGTGTAGCGACCCTCGGGAATCCATACATTTACACCTGCAAGATTTGTGTCGGCGCTTGTATGCTCTGTGATGGGAGCAACGATAAGCTCGGTACCGAAGAAGAATTGATTTTTGCAGTTGTATGCACTTTCATCCTCGGGGTAAGCGTAATACATAGGCTCACAGATAGCTCTGCATTCGGTATGTGTACGGTAGTTCATTGTGTAAATGTAGGGGAGAAGCTTATGCCTTAAGCGAAGAGCATCGGCTGCGATTCTCTGTACGGGGCCACTGTAATTCCAGGGCTCCTTGCCTGCGAATTCGTTGTTTGTTGAGTGAAGTCTGTTAACGGGGCTGAAGATGCCGAGCTGCACCCAACGAAGGTATAATTCATCGTCCTTCTTACCCATACAGTGACCGCCGATATCGTGGCTCCACCAAGGATAGGCGACATTTGAAGCGGTAGCTGTAAAGCCGGGCTGGAAATCGAGACTCTTCCATGTCTGGGTAGTATCACCGCTGAAGCCGAGGGGATAACGCTGAGAGCCTGCACCGCAGAAGCGGGAAAGGATAAGAGGTCTGTGATTATCCTTGGCGTTGTCGAGGAAGTGATAGTGGTTGAGCGCCCAGAGGGGATCAAGTCCGGGTACGTTTGTATGTGTGCCCTGCTGCCAGTCGATCCACCAGAAGTCGACTCCCATTTTTTCAAAGGGATGATGAAGAATATCGAAATAGTTTTCGGTGAACTTCTTATCGGTTATATCAAACTTGACGGGTTCTTTTGTTTTCGGATCCTGACCCATAGCCTTGCACATATCCTCATACTGATTTTCAAACCAGCGCACACCCATTGAGGGATGAATATTGAAGGTGGTATGATAGCCGTCATCCTTGAGCTTTTTAAGGAAGCCTTCCGGGTCGGGGAAAAGGTCGGTGTTGAAGCTGTAGCCTGTCCAGCCTGTTGACCATACATCATAGACGTATTCCATAAAATTCTTGTGGAAGCTTGGCTTATGACTGTCCTTGCCGAATTTTTCTCTGATGTTAACCCAGTGCCAGTCCATATCAACTGTTGCAACAGTGATGGGGATTTCCTCTTCCTTGAATTTATCCATAAGGGTGAGGTATTCCTCCTGAGAGTAAGCCTTGTAGCGGCTCCACCAGTTGGAAAGAGCATAACGGGGGATAAGGGGTACCTTGCCGGTAAGCTTATAAAGGTCGGTTGTGGCACCGATGTAGTTGTTTCCGTAAGCGAAGTAGTAGATGTCACTTTCCTTGTTGTCTCTGGGAAGGATTGTGCCGTCTTCTTTCATTACAAGAGTGTTGCTGTCGTCGAGAATAGCAACACCGTTCTTTGAGCATACGCCGTCACCGAGGGTAATGATGCCTGCAGTGATGTCAAGAGTACGGCAGGTGCCCTTAAGGTTGCCGCTCTTATAGTCTGTTACAACTCTGCCGTCACGAAGCTTGATGCGAAGCATCTTCTGCTCTTTAAATGAATAGAGATAGTTTGCCTTTGTTGTCTTGATTTCGATTTCCTCTGCAGAATCCTTGATTTCGTATTTAGCTGCATCAAAATCACGGAACCATACGCTCTGGGTAGGCTCGTCGCAGAATTTGCCTTTTTTCTGCACCTCTACTCTTAAAAGGCAGGGGGTAATAACGGTGAAGCGTGTGTTGCCGCGGACTATTGTTTGTCCCTCAACCGCCTTGGGAGAGCAGTCGATAGCGAATCTTTTTGCAAAATTATCCATAAAAATCTCCTTTTTAATTTTTTATCTGTTTTTCAGTATAACACAGATTTTTTCTTATAACAAGCAGAAAAGCGACTAAAAACCAAGTCTTGTAAATAAAATTTATTAAAACCGTTGCAAATGAAACAAAAAAGCATTACAATATAATTATAAAGAAAACAGAAAAGGAGAAAACACCATGAGCATGGAAACACCACGCACCTATGTGCCCTTCTGGGATTGGAAGGAAAAATCAAAGCAGACAGAATACACTAAGGCAACACCGCTTCTTGCTCCTGACGGAACACTTCTTGCAAAGGGTTGGGCAAGACACAATGTTTTTGATTACAACAGAAACTATGTAAAAAAAGGCAGCCCCATGAGCAAAAAGGAATGGGACTTCTATCAGGTTGCTGACGGCAATTATATGGTACAGCTCAGCTTTGCAAATATCGGCATCGGCGGCTATGTTGCAGGTAAGCTCATCGACCTTAAGGCAGGAAAGGTTATCGTTGACGCAACTCAGCTTTTCCTCGGCGGCAAGAAATATCTTCCTCCTCTCAAGGGTGACGTGCCCAACCGCTTCAAGGCAACAATCGGCAAGGCAGAATTCGATTTTGATACCAAGGAAACCACAAGAACCATTTGGTTCAAGATGGCTCTCAAGGGTAAGACTGTTGAGTGCAAGTTCGAAATGGATATTATGCCCGGGCTTGAAAATATCACAACGGTACTTCCTTTCCCCGGCGACAATAAGAAGTACTTTATGACCACCAAGCAGACCTGTATGCCCTGCTCAGGTTATTACAGAGACGGCGACAAAACCTACGAATTCAAGAAGGAAAACGCCTTCTGCGCTCTTGACTGGGGCCGTGTAAACACACCGCATAAAATGGTATGGTACTGGGGCAGCGGCTCACAGTATATTACCGATGCCAACGGTGAAAAGAAGCTCTTCGGCTTTGAAATCACATGGGCAATCGGTGATGAGAGCAACGCAACAGAGACCTGTATTTTCTATGACGGTAAGGTGCATAAATTCGGCGCAGTTGACGTTGAAACCTTCCCCAAGCCCGATAAGTTTATGGAAGACTGGGTGTTCATTTCCGAGGATAAGCGCTTCAACCTTACTATGAAGCCCACCTTCGACCATCATTCGGATATGAATTTCGGTATCGCAAGAATGCACACCCATCAGGTGCACGGACTCTGGAGCGGCGATGTAATTCTTGATGACGGCACAAAGCTTGAAATTAAGGATATGTACGCTTTCTGCGAATACGTTGAGAATAAGTGGTAATTTAAGTAGTAAGTAGTAAGGAAGGCACCGCAAAAGCGGTGCCTTGATTTTTATGTTTTGGCTGTTTCTTTTTCTGGCTCTGCACTTACAAGTGCCTTATTTTCCTTTCTTTTAAGTAAGAAGTAAAGAATAAACACAACGGGAATAATACCTGCAACGGCGCATATCATATCGGTCAGTGTGTCGAAAAGAGAGGCAAATCCCGCTTCAAAATTCACACTGGGTCCGCCGTAAAGCCGTACAAAGAAGGGGTCCTGTACCGAGGGATCGTTTTCCGGCATGCGGTATGCCATGTTGCCCGATTCGGGCCAGTAGTAGTCGACGAAGAATTCATAAACCTCCCACAAAACGATAGCCATAAAGGAAAAGCCTGTAGCATTGAGAGTTCTGAGTAGGGGAGAAATCTTATCTCCTTTTCTGAGGAAGGGTGTTATAAGTTCGTTTCCTATGAGAATTGCAACTGAGCCCATCATCACGTGAAGAAATTTATCCCAGCTTGTAACACTGTAGGACAGGTTGAAGCCGTGACCGAGGAAGGATGCAAACACGATAATGAAGTTTATCCAGGACTGGCAACGGAAGGGTACCTTCGAAAAAACTCTCTTGGGGAAAAGAAGTATTCTCACAAGAGGTACGGCAAAGGTTGCGATAAGATTGAGGGTCATAATAAGTACGGTCACGCTGCCCGGGCCGTTAAGCTTATAGCGATAAATGAGCATAACCGTCTGACCGATTCTGAGAAGCCACCAGAAGATGTATTCAAAAACGGATATTTCTTTTTTCAGGCAAGCTGTTTCGTTTTTAAAAAAGCCTTTGATTTTATTCAATGTAATCAATCCTTTCCTTTAAACAACAGTAAAATGATAGCATAAAAAACAGGTGGAATAAACTAATGTAACAAGATTGTAACCGTCTGACGGAAAGAGGAAAGCATATGCAAAAACTAAGAGTGAAATTCTGTTGTATTTTTGCCGTTTTTATGATACAATCATAAAACAAAGAAAACAGTTTTCAGGGAGGTTGCCGATGAAGAAAAGAAAGTTCAGCAGGAAAGAGCTGAAATATTATGCGAGAATGGCAGCAGAGGCTTATGTAAATGACCCGGTACATTCCTACGCAACAAAAAATGAAAGCAAAAGGAAAAGATATGTCTATCACTTTATGCTGGAAAGGCTTTCCACCTCAAACCGTGAGGATATTATTTACGAGGACGAGGAAAAAAGAGGCGTCTGCGTATGGCGTGATGCCCATAACGAATATGATGTGTTTGATTTCCTGCTTTGTCCGAATTGGGTGTTTCTGCTTTTATATCTTCCCAACACAATAAAGACACTTTCTGCATACAGCCATCTTGACGTTAAGGTTTTTCCTGAAAACACAAAAATAATTTCACCTGTTTTCACCGATGTGAATCATCAGGGCAAGGGTATAGCCACAAAGCTGATAAAGCAGGGTATAGCAGACCTTGTTCCTCAGGGCTATAAGCTTGGCCTTGAGGCTCAGGAGCCTGATAATGTCCGTTTCTATGAAAAATTAGGCTTTAAAACTGTGAAACACGAATACTTTGAAAAAGAAAAAATGCACAGCTTCTATATGATGTATGACCCTGAATAAAAAACACCTCCGACCGGGGTTTCGGTCAGAGGTATAGGATAAGGGGGGGTTTACGCTTCTCCCAAATCTGCTTCGGGAATATCGTTTTCGAGGTTATCCCGTGCAAGATCGTTGTCGATTGCGGGGTAAGCGTCTGAAATAGGTCTGTCGGTGGTTTCCTCGGGCAGGGGAACGGTGTGAAAAACCTTAAGGTCAGGAGCTTTTGTGCCTGCAATTACGGGGTTTGCCTTCTCGGAAGCGTTTTTCGCTTTTCCCTGTATTTCGGGAACGGGAGGATCTTTTACCTTATATCTTTCGGGATTTTCCTCGGGGCGTTTCATACCCTGTTTAGCCATATATATCACCTCATAATAAGTATTACCGTCATTAACTCTGTTAAACATAAACAGGATAAAATCACAGAAAAAACATTCTAAAGCAAATATGGAGGAATTTTTATGAAAATTAAAAATGATATTTACTATATCGGTGTCAATGACCGTGAGATTGACCTTTTTGAGGGTCAGTATATTGTGCCCAACGGTATGGCATATAATTCCTATGTTATCCTTGACGAAAAAACTGCGGTAACAGATACGGTTGATGCACGCTTCGCTGACGAGTGGCTCGGCAACATTAAGGCAGTGCTCGGCGATAAAGCCCCCGACTATCTTATCATTCATCATATGGAGCCTGACCACAGCTCAAGCCTCAGAGCCTTCTGCGAGGCTTATCCTGAAACCGTTATTGTCGGCAACGTAAAAACCTTCGGCATGATAAAGGCATTCTTCGGTGAGCTTTCAAACGAAACTCTCACCGTAAAAGACGGCGAAACACTCAGCCTCGGTAAACACGAGCTCACCTTTGTTTTTGCACCGATGGTGCATTGGCCTGAGGTTATGCTCAGCTTCGACAGCACCGATAAGGTGCTCTTCTCAGCTGATGCCTTCGGAAAATTCGGTGCACTTGATGCAGATGAGGATTGGGCCTGTGAAGCAAGAAGATATTATTTCGGCATTGTGGGCAAATACGGAGCTCAGGTGCAGAGTCTTTTAAAGAAAGCGACAGATCTGCCTATAGAAATCATCTGTCCTTTGCACGGCCCCGTACTTACCGAAAATCTCGGATATTATCTCGACCTTTACAACACCTGGTCAAGCTACGGTGTTGAAAGTGAGGGTATCTGCATAGCATATACATCAGTTTACGGCAACACAAAAAAGGCGGCAGAGCTTCTTAAAGAAAAGCTTATAGAAAAGGGTTGCAAGAAGGTTGCTCTCAACGACCTTGCAAGAGAGGATATGGCTGAGTGCATTGAGGATGCTTTCCGCTACGGTACTCTCGTGCTTGCAACAACCACCTATAACAACGAGCTCTTCCCCTTTATGAAGCAGTTTATAGACGGTCTGACGGAAAGAAATTATCAAAAGAGAACCGTAGGTCTTATCGAAAACGGCTCATGGGCACCTACTGCGGCAAAAACTATGCAGAAAATGTTTGAAAAGAGCAAAAATATCCGTTTTGCAGAAAATACGGTTACTATAAGATCGGCTCTCAATGACGAAAGCAAGGCGGCAATTGAAATGCTTGCCGAAGAGCTTATGGCTGATTAAAGTAGCAAGCAGTAAGTAGTAAGTAGTAAGGGATGCCTGAATCGGGAGGTAAAGTGTGAGACCTACCCGCCGGGTAGGGGCGGATATTATCCGCCCGAGTAACTTTCCCTGCTCCTTGACTGCTAGCTGCTGACTGCTCAATCGCTTCTTGCAAGGCAGGGGTATTTTAAAAGGAGAATATGTATGATTATTTATTTTACGGGTACGGGCAACAGTAAGCACTGTGCCGAAATGATAGCTGCTCAAACGACTGATGAGATTGTAAACGCTAACGAGCTTATCAAAAGAGGAGAAAAAAGGGATTTCTTTTCGGAGCTTCCCTTTGTCTTTGCCGTTCCCACTTATTCCTGGCAGATTCCCCGTATTTTTGAGGCTTTTCTGAAGCGGTCCCGTTTTGGAGGTAACAGAAGTGCATATTTTGTTATGACCTGCGGAGGCGATATAGGCTGCGCAGCAAGAAAAAACAAAAAGCTTTGTGATGAAATCGGCCTGAGCTATAAGGGTACGGCGGAAATCAAAATGCCCGAAAACTATATTGCCATGTTTGATGTGCCTGACGAAAAGAAAACTGAAATGCTGAATCAAAAAGCGGACAAGGAGCTTTTGCTTGTTGCACAAGCAATTAAAAATCAGTGTGAGCTTGAAGATAAAAAAACAGGCTTTGCCGACAGTCTGAAAAGCGGAATAGTCAACAAAACCTTTTACAGCTTTTTTGTTAATGCCAAAGCCTTTTATGCCGATGACAGGTGCATTTCCTGCGGAAAATGTGAGAGCCTTTGTCCTGCAAATACGGTTAAAATCAAGAATGGCAGACCCGTCTGGGGAGAGGGCTGCACACACTGTATGGCATGTATCAGCTATTGCCCCACCGAGGCCATAGAATACGGCAAGAAGAGCGTTGGTAAGAGAAGATACAGATATGAATAAACAAAAAAGAGCCTTTGCAAAATTCAGTGCAAAGGCTCTTGGTATTTTTATATAATATCAGCCGATAAGACCGACATCTCTGCAGTTTTCCCGGTGCTCGGCATAGGTTTCGGCGTAGTAATAGTTCCAGTCTTCATCTGTCACAAAAAAGAAGTAATTTGTATCTGTCGGATATAGGGCAGCTTCTATAGCGGCAAGTCCCGGGTTACAGATGGGCCCTGCGGGAAGTCCGTCACACTTATAGGTGTTATAGTGTTCAGCAAAAACCGAGGTGTCGCCTTCGAGATAAGGGGAATCGGTAACATAGTCATTGACGTAATGAATTGTAACATCACACTGTAATTTGCCGTAGGCAGGGCTGTTAAGACGGTTATGAACAACCGATGAAACATCAGGCATATTTTGGGGGTCGCTTGCTTCTTTTTGAATAATCGAAGCGATAATCAGAATTTCGCGTATGCTGTAGCCTAATTCTGCAGCTTTCGCCATATGCTCGTCAGTAATTCTGTTATCTGCATTTTTAAGAAAACGGGAAAGAGCATTTTCGGCACTTTCTCCTTTATAAAAATCATAGGTGTCGGGAAAAACAAAGCCCTCAAGATAATAGGCAACATCCTCAACGTTTTCTATGCCCTCCAGTATATCGTACTCAAGAGCTGCAAGGTAGTTTTTATCCGTTGTCAGAGCCATAAAGTCGACGGCGGAGCAGACTCCGTTTTCTTCCAGCCTTTCAGCAATCTGAATAAGAGTGTAGCCCTCGGGGAAGGTAACCCGTACCGTAAGGTCATTGCCCCACTCAATTGTCGGCTCCGGATTTGCGGCAGGTGCATCGGTTCCCGTGTTGGGGTTCGGTTCTCTGCCTGAGCAGGCGGTAAGGCTGAAAATCAAAATAAGAGAAAGTATTATTGAAACAATTTTTTTCATTTAAACACATCCTTTATTTTTTAACGGGCATATTATAGCATAGTTTTTGTTAAAACAGAAGCAAAGAGAGCATAATTTAATAATTTTGTCAGAAAATAGTGTTAAAGCCACGGAATATAGAAACGGATTTTCAAAAAAGACTTGAAAAATATATAGTTTTAGTATAAAATGGTGAGGTAAAAAATAATCTTTTTTATTCGGAGGAATATAAAAATGGTATCAGCAGGCGATTTCAGAAATGGCGTAACATTTGAAATGGACGGCAACGTTCTTCAGATTGTTGAATTCCAGCACGTAAAACCCGGTAAGGGTGCAGCCTTTGTCCGTGCAAAGGTAAGAAACGTAATTACAGGTTCAGTTATTGAACGTACCTTCAACCCCAGTGAAAAGTTCCCCACAGCTTTCGTTGAAAGAAAGGATATGGAATATTCATACAGTGACGGCGGTCTTTACTACTTTATGGACCCTGAAACCTATGAGCTTGTTCCCATCAATGAAAGCGAGCTTTCAGACAACTTCAAGTTTGTTAAGGAAAACATGACCTGTAAGATTCTTTCCTACAAGGGCAACGTTTTCGGCGTAGAGCCTCCCAACTTTGTTGACCTTCAGGTTACAAAGACAGACCCCGGCTTTGCAGGCAACACAGCAACAAACACAACAAAGCCCGCTACTCTTGAGACAGGCGCTGAGGTTAAGGTTCCCCTTTTCATTGACGAGGGCGAATATATCCAGATTGACACAAGAACAGGTGAATATCTCGGCCGTTCAAAGGGCGAATAATTCAGTTTAACTTAAGAAAGGAGATACTACCATGTCAGTATCAGAAAAAGTTGCATATTTAAAGGGCCTTATGGAAGGTCTTGACATTGATGACGATAAGAAGGAAGGCAAGATGTTTGCCGCTATCATCGACGTTCTTGACGAAATCGCAGAAGAGCTTGACTGCGTTGACGAGGATATCGCCGAGCTTCAGGATTACATCGAAGAAATCGACGAGGATCTCGGCGATGTAGAAGAATTCGTATACGAGTGCTTCGACGATGATGATTGCGATTGCTGCTGCGACGATGATTGTGACTGCTGCTGCGACGATGAGGATTGCATCGAGGTTACATGCCCCGCTTGCGAAGAAACAGTTTGCATCGGTCTTGACGAAATCGACGACAATGCAGAGGCAGAGTGCCCCTGCTGCGGTGCAGTTCTTGAGTTCGAAATCGAAGAAGAGGAAGACGAAGAATAAGTGAATTTCAGCAGTTCCCTGTCTTATTGCGGGGAACTGCGTTTTTTATCAGTAATTTATATAAAGGAGTATTTTTATGAAGAAGATAATTGCAGTTATATTAGCGATGATTCTTACTGTCGGATGTTTTTCTACGTCAGCTTTTGCTGTTGAGGAGGAAGAGCTTCTTCAGTTCGGTGATGACGGAAAGTTCACCGTGCTTCACCTTACCGACATTCAGGATACATATATGTTCAAGGAAAAAACCCGTAAGTATATCAACAACATACTTTCCATGACAAACCCCGATCTTATAGTTCTCGGCGGCGACAATATTGCAGGCTTCGGCTCGGGCTTCAAATGGGGAGCAAAAGCTGCCATTGATAATTTTATGAGTATTTTTGAAGAACGCGGCATCAAGGTTGCTATGGTTTTCGGAAATCACGATGACGAGGGTCGGGCAACAAAGCAGGATATGATGGAAATGTATGAGCGGTACGATTGCTTTGTGGGCTGCACAGGCTTTACTGACGGCGAAAGAGTAGGTAACTACAACCTTCCCATTCTTTCGAGTGACGGCAGCCGCTATGCCTTCAATATCTGGCTTGTTGATTCGGGAACTTACAAAAATCTTGATGATGATCAGGGTTATGCGGCTGTAAATAAGGCAACTCTTGATTGGTACACCGAAGCAAGTGTTGCTCTCCAGGAAGCAAATGGCGGCAAGGTGCCCTCTCTTATGTTCCAGCACATTATCGTACCCGAGATTTACGATGCTCTTGTTGAGGTTGATGAGAATACAGAGGGTGCAGTCTGCTATCAGCCTACCGCAGATTCAGAAAAGAGATATTTTATCCTTCCCGAAGGTGCAAAGGGACAGCTTTTAGAGCAGCCCTGTCCTCCTCTTTATAACGAGGGTCAGTTTGAGACCGTAAAGGAAAGAGGCGACGTGCTTGCTATTGTTACCGGTCACGATCACACCAACACCTTTGAGGTTGATCACGAGGGTGTGAAGCTTATCAACTCCCCCTGTGTAGGTTATGCCACCTATCACAACGAGGAAAATATCGGTGCAAGAGTATTTGTTCTTGACGAGAACGATGCGGAAAACTTTGAAACCTATCTGATAAACACAGAGGATGCAAAGAATTTCGTTGAAAATGAAATCAAACCGGTATGTGACTGTGATTGCCATAAGGACGGCTTTGCAGGCTTTATCTATTCGGTTAAGCGTCTTTTCTGGAAGCTTTTCAGAATAAACAAGACCTGTGCCTGCGGCGGAGTGCACTATTGATATGACGATAAGAAGGGCAGTCCCTGCAGATATACCGTACCTGCTTGAAATCTACAACTACGAGGTTGAAAAGGGCACGGCGACACTTGATATTGACAAGAAAACCCTTCCCGAATGGGAAGGGTGGTATTATGCTCACGGCACAGAGGATCATCCGCTGATAGTCTGTGAAATTGAGGGTGAGGTTGCCGGCTACGCTACTCTTTCCTCCTACCGTTATAAGCAGGCGTACAGCTCAACCGTAGAGCTTTCCGTTTACGTTTCACCTTCCTTCAGACGAAGAGGTGTGGGAGAGGCTCTCTCAAGGGAGATTCTTTCCTTGGCAAGGGAAAATCCCCGCCTGCACACCGTTGTTTCGGTTATCACAAGCGGTAATGAAGCGTCGGTAAGACTCCACGAAAAGCTGGGCTTTACCTTCTGCGGCAGCATAAAAGAGGTCGGTGTCAAGTTCGACAGGTACGTAGACATAGATAATTACAGTATTTTTGTGTGATAATCGCCGTTTTTTTCGCTAAAACCCTTGCAAAATCAAAAACAATGTGATATAATACCAACAATCCGTAATGCAATTTCCGAGTGGGCTCAAGAGAGTCCGCTCTTCTTTGTTGCTTTTTGCGGCTCAGAGGCGGATTTATTCCGCTTTATCAATGACAACTGAATATTTGAAAAGGAGTGATTATTATGGCAAAAGGCGGAAACACTGTCAAAATCGTCCGCGAGCTGGTTGAACCCTTCGCAAAGGAGCTTGGTCTCGACATCTGGGATGTCCGTTTCCTTAAGGAAGGCGCTGACTGGTACCTTCGTATCTTTATCGACAAGGACGGCGGCGTAAGCATTGACGACTGTGTGGACCTTACCCATGCAATCAACGGTCCTCTTGACGAGGCAGACCCCATTGAACAGGCATATTTTCTTGAGGTTTCATCACCGGGCCTTGAGCGTGACCTTGTAAGAGATGAGCATTTTGAAGCTTATATCGGTGAAAAAATCAAGATAAAGCTTATAAGACCCGTAGACGGAAAAAGAGAATTTTTCGGTGTGCTTTCTTCCTATGAGGACGGCAACGTAACAATCAGATTTGAGGATGAAAGCACTTTCTCCTTTACGAAGAAGGAAGCTTCATGGATAAAAGCAGACGATTTTGATATGTAATTTATAACCGCAAACTTAACGTAAAGAAAGGATGATTATAAAAAATGAACAAGGAATTTTTTGAAGCAATTAAATTGCTCGAGGAAGAAAAAGGCATCTCATCAGAGTATATGTATGAAAAGATTAAGGCGGCTATCATTTCCGCAACAAGAAACAGCTACGGCAACAGAGACAACGTTGTGTGTGATATCGACCCCGAAAAGCAGACCATGAACGTTTATGTAAGAATAGCAGTTGTTGACGAGGTTGAAGAGCCTCTTGCAGAAATGACCCTTGAAGAAGCAAGAAACTATGATGCAAACGCTCAGGTAGGAGGTTTTGTAGAAATTACACTCGAGCCCAAGAAATTCGGCAGAATCGTTGCACAGACAGCAAAGAGCGTTATCCGTCAGGGTATCAGAGAGGCGGAAAGAGAGCTTGCATCTAAAGAGTTCCAGAACAGACATCAGGAGGTTGTTACAGCTACGGTTAACCTCGTTTATCCCGAAACAGGCGATGCTTCAATCGAAATCGGCAGAGCTAATGCAATTCTTCCCAAGGCAGACCAGATTCCAGGCGAAAAGCTTGTACCCGGTCAGCTTATCAAGGTTTACGTTGCTTCAATCAAGGAAGAAAACGGCACAAGCTACGCAAATATTTCAAGAAAGCATCCCGGCCTTGTAAAGAGACTTTTTGAAACAGAAGTGCCTGAAATTTATGACGGCGTTGTTGAAATTATCTCCGTTTCAAGAGAAGCAGGCTCAAGAACAAAGATTGCCGTTAACAGCCACGACGAAAACGTAGATGCAGTCGGTGCCTGCATCGGCCCCAGAGGTCAGAGAGTAAGCAATATTGTTGAAATTCTCTGCGGCGAAAAGATTGATATCGTACGTTACAGTGAAGAGCCCGAAAAGTATATTGCTGCTGCTCTCGCTCCGGCTGAGGTTCTCTCGGTTATGGTTGACGAAAACGGAGCAAAGGCCTGCAGAGCAATCGTACCTGACAGCCAGCTTTCACTTGCTATCGGCAACAAGGGACAGAATGTACGCCTTGCAGCTAAGCTTACAGGCTGGAAAATTGACATTAAGCCCTTAAGTCAGGCAAACAGCTAAAAGAAGGGTGATAATATGACACCTAAAAAAATCCCTATGAGAAAATGCCTCGGCTGCGGAGAAATGTTGCCGCAGAAGGAGCTTGTAAGGGTAGTAAAAACCAAAATCAAAGCGGAAAACGAAGGCGAAGAGGAAAAATATGTCATCAGCCTTGATCTTATCGGCAAAAAGGCAGGCAGAGGCGCATATATCTGTAAGAAAAGCGAGTGCTTCTCTAAGGCGAGAAAAGCGAAACGCTTTGAAAAGGCACTGAGCTGTCAGATCCCCGAAGAGATTTTTGCTCTTATGGAGAAGGAGCTGAAGGAAAATGAATGATAAGTTTCTTTCGCTTTTAGGTATGGCAAGACGCTCGGGCAAGCTCAGCCTCGGTCACGATGCTGTTATTTCCTCGGTTGTGAAAAACAAGGCTTGCCTTTGTGTTATTTCCATTGAAGGCTCAGAAAGGCTGAAAAAAGAAATGGCACACGCTTGCTCCTATGATAACAAAAACATTCCCTTACTTATTACGGACTATACAATAACAGAGCTTTCGGCGGCTATAGGCTCAAAGGCGGCAGTAATCACTGTTGACGATGAGGGCTTCGCCAAAGCGTTACAAGACAGATACACTGACAGAAAGGAATGATACTTTATGCCAAGAGAAAAGTATAAAATTCACGAGCTTGCCAAGGATTTCGGTATGAACAGCAAGGCGATTATTGAAATTCTCGCAAAGCTTGACGATGAACCCAGAAAGCATACAACTGTTCTTGATGACAGACAGCTTGACTACATTTTTGAAACAGTTACACAGAATAATCAGGTTGAATCCTTCGATGCATATTTTGCAGCAACCGCTCCCAAGGCAGAGGAAAAGAAGGAGGAGGCACCTGCACAGGTGAAGGAAGAGCCCGTAAAGAAGGAGGCTCCCGAAAAGAAGGAGGCTCCCAAGGCTCAGGCTCCCGCAAAGGCAGAGGAAAAGCCTCAGCAGAAGGCTCCCGGGAAGAAGGAGGCTCCCAAGGCAGACAGAAAGCCTCAGAAGCCCCAGCAGAATCAGCTGCCTAAGAAGGAAAAGAATGACGGACCTCTTCAGGCAAGAACAAAGGGCGAAAAGAGAACTGTTGACACAAGAAGCAACAACGTTGATCTTGAGAAGTACAATGAGAAGTACGATGAAATGGCATCTCAGGGCGGCAGACGTGACCGCGATATGAGTGCAAGCAAGCAGAAGTTGAAGCAGAAGAGCCAGCAGTATAACAAAAAAGGCGGAAAGAACGCCAAGAGAGAAACAGAAGCAGAAAGACTCAAGAGAATTGCAGCAGAAAGAGCAAAGAAGACTCTTACCGTTAAGATTCCCGATGAAATCACCGTAGGT